>JAQGHT010000830.1 GCA_028291565.1 Planctomycetaceae bacterium
GACGGCGAAGACGGAATACAGTCCTGATCGACGCGGTGCCGGTTGCATGGGCTCAAAGCGCTGCAACCGATTGCAGCGTCTGGTCCACACCGCATTCGCGTGTAAGGCGGTAAAATACGAAGCCGGAATCGCCCACCAGGCCAGCATCCGCATCGCCCACAGAGCCATCAGGCCCAGGCCTGCCAACAGCAGCAATTCGGAAACACTGACGCGACGTGGACTTGAACGGTACAGCACCGCCAGCAACAACACGCAGACCGCAACGGCCCGTCCCTGACCGTGTTTTAATGTCATGGGATCCCAGTCGAGCAAGTCGAACAAATTGGGATTCGACGAGAAGTTCAATAGTTCCGTATACAAGGCAAAACCATACGGATTCACCAGGGCTGCGATCAGGGACAACTCCGCGATCAGGAACCAGCGGATCGATCTGGCATCGCGAAACGCCAGGCTGAGCCTGCCCGTCCGCCGCAGAACATCGAGCCCTCGTCCCACACTCACCGTCAACAGCACCAGCGGTCCCATGATGAATGAACCATGCAAGTTCGCCCACAGGCACGTCGCAAGAGGAATCAAATACCAGTCACTCGGTCGCAGCCGGGGGCTCACTGCCCGGCAAAACACCCAGGTATAGAGCAACATACCCGCAATTTGTGGACGGATGAGCGTGGGCATCGTTCCGAATCCCACACAAAACTGAAACACACTCAGCCACAAACAGGTCGCCAGGGCCAGGAACGCCATACCCGCTCGGCCTGTCCGCTGATAGATATGGTAGACCAATAGACTGACCGTGCCCGTGACACACGCCGCCATCAGGCCTTGCAGGCCCATCGTGCCGGCGTTCATGTAAATTTGATAGCCCAGCAATTGGCTCAGCCAGGCGGTATCAACAACCGGCATGCCCTGAGCCAGTGGCAGAAATGGCTCAGTCGCCGGAAGAGCCCGATTTTGCCAGATCCAGCGGCCATAAGACAAATGGCCCCACAAGTCCGTATGAAATAGCGGTCGTGTACACAATCGCCAGAACAGAAGGCACAGGCAGGCCACCAGACCAGCCGCGCCGGCCGACATCCGCAGATACGCCGGCAAGCGTTCCACCAATACGAGATCGGCATGTTCTTCGTCAGGTGTGGCACCAGAAATGGCGGCGGGCGCATCAGGTAACGTCGTGGCCATGGAGACTTCCGACAAAAGTAAAGAACTTGGGACGCAGCTCCTCAAACAGCAGCGCCACCGCGAGTCTGACCGAAACAACCAGCGTTCCCCGTCAGGAACACTGGGAATATCCTTCAAACTTATGATGACAATTCACCACAAGCGAGATCAGAACTTGTCCCGAACAGGAAGAATTCACCAAACCGCACAACTGTGACAGATTTGCCGACTATGCGAATTGTATTATATACTCCGAGATATTGCTGGCAGGGGAATTCGCGCGGATCGGATGACGGCACCGCTATTCAAGAAACAATCTCCGAGAATGGACCAACCAAATGTGTATGTGGTCGAGGATTCAAGTTGGAATCGGAATTGGAATCCTAGGAATGACGTTCACAGTCTTGAACATTTCGGCGGGGAATGGCACTGATGACGGCCAGAAAGCACCAGAGTCATTGGAACATAAGGAACCTATCGGTACAGTCGCGGTCAGCAAAATTCCATCGTCCAAGCCGGCTGGCTCACTTCTTGGCGATGTTGCGAAACTCCAAGCCGAGAATCAGGGATTGAAGAAAACCTTGTCAAACCTGATTGAGGACCTCAATCGTCGTCGACAAGTCCACACTTTTGTGCTCAATGACTCGAAACAGCAACCTCCGGCGAAAAACGTGATTGACGTGACGAAAGATGCCTGGCGTTCGGAGCTGTCGCCGAGCATTGCGGTCAAAAAAGGAGATCAATTGCTGATTCACGCGGAATTCAGCTTGTTCGACGGCGACATCTACTGGAGTATCACGACCGATTCGTCGAAAGCGAAACTACTCGCTGACGGCCACAAAGTCGTCAACGGAGCATCTCGTGGCTGGTCGCCACAGTCTACAACCGCCCTGGTTATTGCGCAAGACGACTTTGAAGGCGAGAACGGCATTCGCTTGGGCTTGCTATTCGCGAAAGGAGATTACGCGGGAACGGGAACGATTTCCAAAATTGAAATGACCGTACAGAATTTGGGACTGCGAAGTTTTCCATCGACAAAACAATAATCGACTTTCACGATTCTGCCAAAATCAGGCGCTTGGAAGCTTCGATTCACAGGCATTGTTTTGCTTTTGATTATTTCACCGATTTATTCAATCTTTTTTCGCCTCTGGATCGTCTGTTCCATGAAGGTCGATGTAGACCTTTTTCAATCGAACGCGCGAACGATCTAGCTCGCCTTCAAGTTTCGTGACCGTCGTTTGTAAGTCGTTGCTCTTTTTGTTCAGTTCTGTCACCAGCTTCTCGAGCAGTTCAATGCGATCAACGAGCGTCTGCGTTCCTTCCTCACGCTCAACGCCTGCCCGTGAGCAGCCAGTCAACTGCAACAGCAAAATCAGGGCAACAAGGATTGATAAGCCGCGCGGGACGTTGGTCTTTACGAAATTGGACATATTGCATTTCTTTCAAAAAGGCGACTTCAACTTAGATCAGATTTCGTTACGGGAATTACGGAATCACTCAAATGGCGTCTCAATTCAATCCTGGTATTCGTCACCTGAAGACCACGCGAAGCAATTCGAGGATCGGACGAATCTGCTCCCTGGCACCGTGAGAACCGCAGTTCAAGGATGCCGAAATGACAGAATTCAAGCCGTCGCCTTCGATGGGTCAATATTCGGATGCATGTCATTTTCCGCACTTGTTCACTCGTCAAATCGGCCGTTCAACTTCTGTCGCAGGATCCTGAGAATCCGGTCTTTGTGATAGGTCACAGTTGACGGGGCGCAATTCATTCGCTTCGCAATGTCGCTCGGACGGACGTCCTGCCAGAAGAGGAAATCCAGCAATTCCCAAGACTCCTCAGAGTTGCGCTGATCAGCCAATAATTCACAGACTTTAGCGGGCCCTAGGTCACGGAGTCTTTCCTTTTCCCAGAAATGACCCCAAAACTCGTTGTTGTCGGAAGATTCAAAAAATGAACGAGCGTCCCCATCATCCGTTGGGCCCAAGTTCGTGAGTTCACGTCGCCGCCGAGCTTTTCTGAGTTGGTCAATTGCGGCGTTTTGCATAATCTTGCGCATCCAGAGGCGGAATCCACGTCTATGCGATACCTCTGATCGTGATTTATCTGACGAATCGGTTTGCTCATTTTTATTCTTTTGCAAATTTGGGTCGCTGGTGAAATCCGTATCCACGTCTTTCTTGAGAAGCCCCTTCAGGACCTTAGACCACGTTTCTTCCACCAAGTCTTCACGATCCTGAAGTTGCAATTGAAACCGGCTCCCAAAGAAGCTCGCCCAGTTTCGCCAAAGCGGTTCGTAGAACAACCGAAATTCACTCTGCCGTTCGCCCCTTTTCGCAGCTGCCAACAAAGTTGCTCGCGTCTGGAAGGGATCAGGACCACTCGATACGGTTGCCATGCTTAGTTCCACCGCATTAAAAGAATGTTTCAAGTAACGACTTCACATACCTAACGCACGCGATCGCGAGATTTCAGGAACATTCCAGAAATCCTTTAATTCAGCGTAAGGTGTACCCGGCAAACATGGAGTTTATTGCGAACGTCTTTCAATGGGATTCTGATCCAATGCATCGTAAGTGCAGTTCAAATAGGAAGATGCGAACGCAAGCCCCTACAGCCGTAATCATGGCTGTTGAATAATCCTTTTTCCAGAGTGAGTACGGAAATGGCACCCCTCCGGGACGAATGGTTTACCAACGACGAAGACAAGCGGCAACTCGATCGCGAGGCGCAAATTCTCCGGACATTAAGACTTGGGGCAGAACGCTATGCGGGCGAGACTCCGGTGGCCATACCTATGGACGGCTTGGAAGTCCCGTGTGATCCCCTGGCGACGTATGCAAATGGAAAATATCTACTCATCAGAGAGCTTGGCGCTGGAGGAATGGCCATCGTCTACGAAGCCTTCAAATCAAAGGACCCTAAGAGAGAGACATTTGCTCTGAAAATCATCAAACCAGAGCATGGGGACATGATTTACCGCGAACTCGAAAACTTGCAGAAAGTGAAGGATGTTGATTCGGAGTTCGTAATCAAGGTTTTCGAAGTTGACGCAGATCATCGTTGTCTAGAAATGCAATTGCTGCAAGGGATGACTTTGCGGCAGCGGCTGAAAGAAACAGGGCGTATCGTCTCTCCGTTTGAGCTGCTCACGATCGGACAACAGATCGCGGAAGCTTTGCGTGCGGTACATGCTGCCGGTATCGTCCATCGGGACGTCAAGCCGGACAATATTTTCCTGACGAATCGACACGGGGGAATTCGCGCGGTCCTGCTTGATTTTGGCATTGCAGTAGAGAGCGAAGCTCGGCGGACCCTGTCCCAGGCCGCATTGGCCGGTACACCGATTTATTTGCCTCCGGCCGATGAGTGGGAACGTCCCGATCAAGAATCAATGCGAAGTAATGATCTGTTTATGCTCGGTAAGACTCTGTTCGAAATGTTGACGGGAAAACTCCCTGGAGCACACGCTCCCGGCTGGGAAACACTATACCCTGAAATCCGCGACGCGACGTATCGCCTCTTCCATGACAACCCCTTGCGGCGACCAGTTTCCGCGGCGGAGGTCATTCAGACATTGCGATTTCTGATTCCCAACACAATTTTGCCAAAAATCTCGGAAATCTGGTGTCATTCCTTAAAATGGGCCCGAGAAATCGCGTTGAAGAGTCAGAGGGATCAACGACGGCAGAGTGAACTTTGCATCGAAAACATCACGTTCGCCAAGACGGATGCTTCTGGATGTCCGGTCGCCGAATTGAAACCATCGGATGGTCAACCTTGGATCCAAGAAGATCGCGCTCGCGATGTCCTTCAATTGGGACAAGCGATGTTCTTCTGGGCGGCTGGGGTCTTGCCCCCTCCTGGTACTGAATATTCCCATTTTGCCAAGAACAAGGAATTCGTAATGGATACGGACGAATTCCAGCCGTTGCTGCGCACTCTTTGCCGTATGACGGCCATGAATCCACAGGACAGACTGCCATTTGAAGAAATCAACGACCGGCTGTACCGGCTTGAACAACACTTGATCGAAAGGTCTCATAAATGATTGCCACAGATCGCCAGCTCAAGTCATGTCTCTGGCTACTGGATTCGGGAATAATCGAGAACGCCGCACGAGCAATTCGTGAAACGGACCTGTTTCCAGATCACTTCGCCGCTGGAATCATCCTGGAAGCGCGTCGTCTGTTTCCTTCCGTCAACGACAAGAGTCTCGGTGATGCCCAATTAGAAGAACAAATCAGTCAAGCGCTCAACTATCGTCAAAATTCGGGGCAGGCCCTACGGATTCAAGCGACGGACGTCGCCAAGCTGCTCGGAGAAGAAATCAACGATGAAAATTCATCCCGCGATCCCGAACACTTCAATCTCATCCGTCGTTTGTTGACAACGGCGCAATCGATGGCAAAAAACGATGGCAGCGTCGCGCCGCTGGTTGGCGAGAAGGGGCTTTACCTGGATTCCCTCGTCGAACGACTGAACGCGGCCACGACCGATGCTCAGGTCGAAGGCGATCTTCGAAGCAAGCTGTATGACGAGAACGGAATCCTGTTGCCGGTCATCGACAAGGCATTTACGCGTTTCCCGTTTGTACGGCAACTCGTGCAGCAATCGATTGATACCGACAAACTGACCAAAACGATAACCGACTCACAGACCAAAACAATAATCGACTCGCTGGATACTAAGTACACAGCAATCATTAGCTCGATGACAGTGTCGTATCGACGGTGGTCGGTTTTTCTTCTCCTGTTGACCTTTGTCGTATTCGGCTGGGCGATCTGGTCGCTGATTCAAATTGGCGAACTTCAAAGAGAGGTCTTGGCACTTCACAGTCGAATCGGATAACGCGAGAAGGTACTGGCATTCTCAACTCAACCCACACTCACAAAGGAGATCAAATGCAGACACAAATTGAACCAGTCAATGGACTGGATCGCCCTGGTACGACGAACCGCCGGTCATGGTTGGCGGTCTTGGCAAGCGGCTTGCTATTCAAGAGCGCTTCTGCGGAAGCACAATCCGTCCCGTCGGCATCCTCGAAAAGAGCGTTGTCAATCATGGAAGAGTTGTCCGAATTGCGCAAGCAGATCAGTCAATTGCAATCTCAGGCAGTCAGCCAAACCATTTATAATCCTCCTGTTGGGACAATTATGGCCTACGCAGGACCGTGGCCTCCAAGCGGTGAAAAGCGTGAGGAATGGGAAGAAACAACAGGTTGGGCGTTGTGCGATGGAGTGAAGTTCGATGTCAGAAAGTATCCCGATCTGCACAAGGTCCTGGGGACGAATCATTTGCCCGACAACCGCGGATTGTTTCTCCGAGGCTTGGATCTGACTGGACTCGTCGACACTGGCCGCAAAGAGAGTGAGCAACAAATTGGTTCTCTCCAACTCGACGCGGTCGGCCCTCATCAACATGGCGTCACCGTGACCGGGGATAATCCCCCACATGAGTATTTGGATTATACCGTCACAGCATGGGGTACCCCGAATAACGAAAATGATGATAGAGCGTCAGGGGGACACGGTTACAAGTCCGCCGAAGAGAAGAAAGAATCGACCGTTCCCACGGCAAAGTTGTCATTGAAGGGAACGAGTGAAATCAACACCAACCAAGGTACCGACACTCGACCCAAAAATCGTGCCGTCAACTGGATCATCAAGACTCGATAATACAATCGTCTAGCAGCGCATTGCCCAATGTTTTTGCCTCCTCGCCACGACACTTCGGGTTGAGGTCAGTCTGTCGCAAACATTGGGTCAATGCGCTAAATATTTCAGCGTTCGCAAGGGCAACGGCTTCATTGTTTTGTTGAAGGAGACTTCCGATGAGCACAATTGTTCGTACCGATTTGCATTCGACGACGCAAGGTCTCTCAATTGTTCAATTGCCCTATGTGGTGCGAGTCATTCCGAATACGAGTCAGCAAATGCTGCTGCTTCAGGCTGAAGCGGTCCTTCGTGGCGGAGACCAGTTTGACTGTCACCATCAACCCGTCGGAGGTCCATTTACCCAACCGCTTCCCAAGGGAACTGGCCAGGGTAAAATGGCACAGGCAGGACAGGCGGTCGTCCTGGTCCAAGGGATTGCAATGTGTACGTTGGCCGGCACGAATACCTCCTGCAGCGAAGGCGTGCAAGAGATGACCAACCGCGCAACCGTCTTCTTGTCGCGTCGTTCGATCGTCACAGTCAACGGGGCTGCGGTGCTGACAGGCGATTCTTAATCACTCGCACGACTCTGTATCGATCGAGGAATTTCTCGACACCTTTCGCTGATCTTCCGTCACCGGCTTGCCCCGGCGGTTTAACGGCCTTTGCACTACTTTGGGCAAGGAAAAAGGTCTTGCAAAGGTCGTTGAACCACCCTGCAAGGGAGGAGGGCGATCAGCGAAAAGTCTCCATTTCATCACGGTAAAGCTTCGCTCGGGCGAGGCATTCAGGAGTTTTTCATGCTCGCTTCAAGTACGTTGTCCGATGATTATCAGACCTCGCGAGTTCCGACTACAGATGGGCAAGCTGTCTCTTATCGTGAAGGCGCTCTGGCCACCGATTCCCCGCGTATTTATTACGTGAACGGAATTCGGACTTCTGGAATCGAACACTCATTGATCGCGCTCGCACTGTCTCGCGTGACTGAACGAATAGTCATAGGCGTTTTCAACCGGTCAAACGGTGCCGTGATTGATTTGGCACAGTCGCTTGGAGATTGGATCGTCAGCGGACAATTTCAACGGGCCGAATTCTGCGGCCGGGACCGCTTGACCAGCGAGCTTTGCAAGGTGGTCGAGCAACAGAGCAAGGTTTTGGCGCTGGATCCGATTCGGATCGTACGTCAATTTCGCGAACATCTGCCCGAAGCCGAACTCAACCGGTTCATTGAGCTTTACATCGGAGTCCTGAACCCGGCAACGGTCACGCTGTTTCGTGAACTGCAGGCCCATCGCCATCAACGACAAATTATTATTGCTCACAGTCAGGGAAACCTGGTGACATGCAATGCACTCGCCGCTTTGGATCTGGTGTTCGGCGAAACGGCATTGTCTCAGATTCGCGTGTTGTCATTGGCTTCCCCTGTCGCAGCCTGGCCTTCGGCAATTCGACCACAGCGTAAGGACTATGGGTTTTACAATGATCTGGTCACATTTGCCGATCCGGAAAGTTGGTGGTGGTTTGCACGGCGACTCGTAGGGAATCAGCAGCGTCGTGCGGGAGATTGGCGAAGTTGGGGCGATGGCTCGCTGGGAATCGACATGCATGGAATAGATAAGCACCTGGAATGCCTGGCTGTTGCCAACGACCTGCGACGGACATTATCTCTGCCAAACCTTGAAGCGGGTCGCAGTCACTTCGGAGTAAATCCCGCGATCTGCCCCAAACCGGCACGATAATCCCTGAAAAGTGATCCCGGATCTCCGTTCAGAAAATGTACGGCTCATGTGAGACGTGCAACCGCATTTCAGAACGGAGATTTATTATGGCGATTTGGGTGTTTGAATCAGCTCCCCCCTTGTTTCGGCTCGGGTCATCCACGGTATTTTTGTGCAATTGTCCGTTTTATCCAGGACTCATCAGTCCGCTCATTCCTGTGGGCGGAGAACCCCTGGGGCGCGTCCTGGTGGAGCAAATGCGAAAGTATGCCGGCTCGCAACGAGTACGGACGATGGCGGTCGATGGTGTCCAACATGGTCTGGATGCCGTCACGTCGGCAGAAGCGATTTGCGATGCGAACGGCCATCGTGAAGACTTGAAAGATCTGGGGTTCGAACTGGGTGAGTGTCACGACTCGATCGGGGAAGACTTGAAAGAGTTTGGTGTCCGTTCGCGAGAGTGGGTTTCCGCCCCTGTGGACGATGCTTTCGCAAAATTGCAGCGGCAGACCGCGATCAAGTCGTTGCTCGCACAACATCCACGGTTGCGTAGCCGACTCTCTCCGTTCGCTCCGGCAGCGTCGATTCAAACTTGGGTCGAGCTTGCCCAGGCTCTGGATGGAGACACGACAAAGCAGGGTGTTCTGAACGTTCTCGGCAATCGACTCGAAAACGTGCATCACCAGGTCCTGCGCGATGCGAAAGAGTGGCGCGAGCAATTGACACCGTGTGTCGAAAGTCTCGCTGCGGCTTCAGCATTCTCGCACAACCTAGGTAGTCAGGTTAGCAACGACGCCTACATCATCCTGACGCGTGATGTCAATGAATTGCTGAGCACCGACCGTCAAGCTCTCGTTGAAACGTTGGCCAAACTCAAGCAATGTCCGTTTATTGATTTGGTGATCGCAAATCCAGTCTATGGGGGGACCACGGACGTTCACGAACTGGCGAACGCGTTGCTGCCACGGAAGCGGGCCAGCATCTGGGCCGGAATGGGCGACATTCAGAACGAGAGAGACGCGGGGCGCTATGCCGCGACGAATTCGAAGCGCGGGACATTTGGTGCAGCCAGCCTGTTTCTGTTTGCGGGGACCGCAAGTCTTCAAGGCCACGAATTCGCATCGTCAGTTCCCTCCGTGGCGAAACGAATTGCCAGAGATCAAGAGGGCCCCACGGCCATGGTCGAACCGATGTTCGGACCACAGCCCGAGAAAAACCTGATTTGCGACGATGCCGCCTCGCTGGCATGGTCCGATTCCACCCACGAGTCGTTGGCCATGCAAGGAGGCATCAACGCAATTCGAGTGCATTCGACAGGTTCACGCGCGCCGATGTTCGGTCGCACACCATGTTCACTTTCGAACCAAATGTGGGGCGACTCGAGCCGCTTTTGCGCTCTGTTATCTGCGAACGCAGTGGCTTATTTGGATCAAGTGCTATACGGAAAGCTGATAACTCCGGCCCGGCAGCGAATCTGGTGCACTCAGGCGTCCAGCATTTTTTTCACGCCTTTTGTTGGCTGCGATGGGTTCAAGGGGGAGATTACACCGGTTCCATCAGGTATGCGCGGAACCTTTGCTTGCATGTTCTCGATGGCGGTTGCGGACCCGCTGGAAAAGCTGATCGTCCGAATTGCCAACGCCTGATTCGACCGTTCAGGAGCAAATGTCCCGATCAGAATTCGCGAAGATCGAGCGACCAGTCGCTGAAAAATAGTGCGCAGAATATGTTAGTTAAAATGTAACACATATTCGCATATCAGGGTCAATGTCAACTTTAAATTTAGCAGGAGCCAATTATGGATACGAAACCGCAAATCAACTTAATTGACAAATCGGGCCCGCAACCGGTTCACTCAACCGTTAGTCTCGTCAGTAACCTTATCGACGACAGCGACGTACGAGAAGGAACGATTGGCAACACTCAAGTGTTCCAACTCACGGGAACGCACCAGCCGGTTCGCGTCACGTTGCAACAGCCACTGGGGACAGATTTCACCTTGCTCGAACTCAACAAAAGGCGAGCCGGGTTCGCTCTGAAGATTACGTTCAGCGTGCTGGTTCCGTCAGACGGTGGAGTTGCGTCCCAGGACATCCTCGACGTGGATTGTGCTAATCTCATTCCGGACCAATTTTATATCGACGTGGCGCGCAATCTGGTTGTCCTGTGCTTAATTTCCAAGAGCCGATTGAACTTTATACCGCTTAACCAATCCTCGAACTCCGCGGCGGCGGCGAATGTGCCAGCGGCTTAACAGACAAACAGAATATTTACCCCTCACCCCGTGGAAGGTTATTGGGGTGAGAGGGATCGAGTTTTCAGCACGTTCTACAGGTGATATTCCGTTCTAAGGACCGGAGAATCAATAACTGTCGGATTCATCTTTCGGGTGACAGGTTCCCACCGAGCCTGAGCGAGCTTTAGCTCGGCGGCCGCCGGAGGCTTTAACAGGGCCTCCGGCGGACGTCGTCCTGCGGTCGCCTTAGACTCGGCGCGAACCTCGCCTTCCCGAATACGACAGTAATTACTTTGCCGTTCCTAAGTTGTTTGAAGTGAACACCCCCTTTGATACCGGACACGCAGATGGCCCTTCTCAACATTGAACATTCTGGCCGCCCATATTGTCTGTCTGCCCTGACATTCCAGGCCGACTTGGACATTGGTTGGTCCGGTACTGCGGTGCTGCAGGAACCACTGCAGGGGGTTCAACGTGGGTCGATCGCCAAACTGTCGGTTGCCAATCGAACATTCGATATCGTGGTACAAGAGTTTCATACGCCCTGGAAAGAGCAGGGCCGGCAATGCCTGACATTTACTGATCCCGTTCAAGCCACTCGACGATTCGATAGCGAGGTGTTTTCTGAATCGCAGGGACATGTCAGCGATGAACGGGTTGTCCAATCAAGAATAAAGTGCCAAGGACCGGAAAGTTTCACTGCACTGCGCTGGCCGCACGTTGTGATTGACGGGTTAAGCACCGTGGAAGTTCTTCGCGCCATTTGTGCTCGCGAAGTGAATTGGCATTTTCTCTGGATAAATGATCGGGTAATCCTCGGTCCACTTCCTGACACTGATCCCATTGAGCTGCCGAGTTCGAACGAAGCAGATGTGGACGGAGGATTTGAAGCCGATTATGACCTCGCTATCCCGATGCTTGGAGATCGTACCCA
>JAQGHT010000845.1 GCA_028291565.1 Planctomycetaceae bacterium
TCTTGGACTAAATTTTAACTTTGAACCACCTGACCCCCGGACATACTCGCTTGCACTTCGGGCTTGTTTCTGAACTTGAATCATTCAGGCTAAGCTGGATGTTCTGCCGCTGCCTTGATCCGCATCCCGTAGAATGACTGATAGACAAAAAACATCGAAATCAGCAAAAATGTGAATGCCAGGCCGGTCGTCACCGACGAGCCATGTTTTTCATTCAGCGACACTGCCAGCGGAACCGCCAGCAAACCAAACAAAGTCGTGAACTTGATGATCGGGTTCAGGGCCACAGAGGACGTATCTTTGAACGGATCCCCGACGGTGTCTCCGACAACACACGCGTCGTGCAGGGGTGTCCCTTTCGCCTTCAGTTCCGTTTCCACAATCTTTTTCGCGTTGTCCCAGGCCCCACCTGCATTCGCCATAAAGATGGCCTGATAGAGGCCGAACAATGCGATCGACACCAGGTAGCCAATAAAGAAGTACGGATCCAGAAAAGCAAATCCCAATGTCGAAAAGAAGACCGTGACGAAGATGTTAAACGTCCCGGCCTGCGCATACTGTGTACAAATTGCCACAACCTTTTTGCTGTCTTCGGTCGAAGCCTTCTTTACGGAATCATCCAGCTTGATGTTGTGTTTAATGAATTCGACCGCTCGATAAGCTCCCGTGGTCACGGCTTGAATCGAAGCTCCCGTGAACCAGTAAATTACGGCGCCGCCAGCAATCAGACCGAGAAAAAACGGTGGATACAGAATCGATAGATTCTGCAACAAAGCTGGGTCAAGACCATTCGTTAAATCGAGAATGATCGAAAAGATCATCGTCGTCGCACCGACAACGGCTGTTCCTATCAGCACCGGCTTCGCCGTGGCTTTGAACGTGTTACCGGCTCCATCGTTTTTCTCCAGATTCTCTTTTGCCAATTCGAAATCAACCGTCATCCCAAAGTTCTGACTGAGGTCTTGTTCGATATTCGGTAGAGATTCAATCATTGACAGTTCATACACTGACTGAGCATTATCAGTGACTGGACCATAACTGTCGACAGCGATCGTCACTGGCCCCATGCCCAGGAACCCAAATGCAACCAGGCCGAATGCGAATACGGCGGGAGCCAGCATCAATTGTTCAACATTTCCGCCAGCCATCGACTGATTGATCATACTGCTCATCTGATAGGCGACGCCCATTAACCCCAGAATGATCATCCCCAGCCAATAAGCGCTGAAATTGCCTGCGACCAGGCCAGACAGGATGTTCAGTGAAGCACCGCCCTCTCGAGACGAGGTCACAACTTCCTTGACATGTGCTGACTCGGTTGAAGTGAAGAACTTGACGACCTCCGGAATAATCGCTCCTGCCAGCGTTCCACAGGAAATGATTATGGACAGTTTCCACCACAAAGTCGGATCGCCGCCGAGTGTTGGTATTAAAGTCACCGAGACGGCAAAGGTCAGAACAACAGAAACGATTGACGTCAGCCAAACCAACACTGTCAACGGGGCTTCGAAGTTGAAATTCCGCGCATCCTGGTATTTTGACTTGGCCACAGCCTGATTGATGAAATACGATCCGATCGACGCGATGACCATCATCACGCGCATCATGAAAATCCAGACCAGCAGCTGAATCTGGGCCTTGGGGTCTTTGACGGCCAGTAGAATAAACGTAATCAGCGCGACTCCGGTCACTCCGTATGTCTCGAAGCCGTCGGCGGAAGGACCGACCGAATCGCCTGCGTTGTCGCCCGTACAATCGGCGATCACCCCAGGATTTCGAGCATCGTCTTCCTTGATCTTGAACACGATCTTCATCAGATCGGCACCAATATCAGCGATCTTGGTAAAAATACCTCCCGCGACTCGCAAAGCCGCGGCGCCCAGCGATTCTCCAATCGCGAAACCGATAAAACAGGGTCCGGCATAATCTCTGGGGATAAACATCAAAATGAACAGCATCAGCAGTAATTCGACGCTGATCAGCAGCGCGCCAATGCTGATACCGGCTTTCAGAGGGATGTCATAGCAGGGATAAGCTTTGCCCGACAAACTTGCGAACGCTGTTCGCGAATTGGCATAAGTATTCACGCGAATGCCAAACCACGCGACTCCGAAACTGCCGAGAATACCGATCACGCTAAAAAGCAGGATAATGCCGACCTTCACATTGTCAAATTCTAACAGGAACTTGAAATAGAAGACGATAATCGTGCCGATGAACAGCCACAATAAAGACAGAAACTTACCCTGAGTCAGCAGATACGTCTTGCATGTCTCGTAGATCAATTCGGAAACATCACGCATGGACTGGTGTACTGGCAGGTTCTTCAATTGAGAACAGGCCACCAGACCGAAAACCATTCCAGCGATCGAGACAATCAAGCCGCTATACAGCAAATCTTTCCCGCCAATCGAGTCGCCAAGAAACCGAACGTCGTTGAGATCTGGAAGGATGAGACTCGCTTCGCCACCGCTGTGGTGAACATATTCAGCGGCCCCGGACAAGCTGGGACAGATGATTAAGCACACAAAAGCGAGCACCGCTCGAAAAAAAGTGGGATGCAGCAATCGCGGGAATCCGATTCCAAACAATCGATCCGCTTGAAGGGCAAGCCCTGGTGGGTACGGGCGGCTCATCAGCATACTCGGGGTGTCCTATCAATGTTGAGGTGGGAAGCGACAACTTGTGGAGATATATTTATCGGCCCTCGCGCGCAGATGCAACCACCCACAACGAGAAGTTTCTTGCGTTACAGAATTCACTGTGAAGGGTCATCGGTGACGAGCTGAACAACTCGAAATGGCACCGTTGACAGACACGACGGAAGTCAGGACGAATGCGGCAAGGCAACGACGGCACAAGTTGCCAGCAAGAGCCAGGCCAAAGGCTGAGTTTTTTTTGACTCTCGCACGTGTTCAGACTCTCATCGCCCACACTGCGAGGCCTCAGATAAGATTTCGGCCCGATCCGGATTCTAATTGGAGGGCGCTGGCCTGCTATTCAGACGATCCTGGAATACTTGAATGCCAGCCTTCGCCACTTCGGCGTCTTGTTCTCCTGTGCCGCCACCAACGCCGGCGGCGCCGATCACTTGGCCGTCTACAATCACTGGCACACCACCCTTCAGAGTGGTGAGTTTTCCACCACTCGCTTGTGCCGCATTTTGCAGACTCAAATTCAGCAGCACATCAGGCTCTCCCTTGGGTGGCAAGGGGGCAGTCTCCTGGCGGAACGTTGCCGCCGTTACAGCCTTGGTCAGTGCGGTGGAAACACTTGCCGGACGGGCACCGTCCATTCGAGCAAACGCAAGAAGATGCCCTCCATCATCAACGACGGCAATGTTCATCTTCCAACCCATTTGTGCGGCCTTCTGCTTGGCGGCCGTCAGAATCAACTCCGCTCCAGCAAGATTTAACTGAACTCGATCTCTGACTATCAGCGGTTGCGGCGAAACTGCCGACTTCTGATCATCTGACGCGTTCGAAGTGTGCCCGCTTGCGAATAGAAAAAGCAACAGGCCAAAACACAACAGATAGCGGAGCGATCTCATCGGGAACCTCAGTGTTGCTGAAAGGGTAGCAGATTGACCGTTGGAGCCCTGCGTTCAGGCAGACTTTCGCGGCTCGTCGCGCGGACGTCGAACCGGTTTACGTCCAACGCCTGACATTTTGGAGCGGGGCAATGTGCGCCCTCTCGTCAGATAATTCCGATATTCCAACATCGGAGTACGAATTTCAGATGCTGTCGCGTCAGCTTATGCACACGCGGCAGCACATGATCACCTGCTTCTTCAAGCGGTCTTGCTATTCGCCAACTCGACCATAAAACGTTGCATCCGCGTTACGGCGTCTTCAGCCTCCGGCACAAATCCTTCCAATAGCATTGCGTTCGCAAACAACTGCCGGGCACAATCCTGAATGAACGGTTGCTGATCGGGCTGAGCACTCAGTTCCGTCAGTTTTACAATGAGGGGAGCAGCAGGATTGACTTCTAAGATGCGTTTGGACATCTCGAACTCTTTGTTGTTCATGCTGAGTACTTTTTCCAACTGCGAGCTCAGACCACCAGTTGGATTGACCAGGCAACAGGGACTGTCCGCCAATCGCTTGGATTCACGAACCATCTGAACTTTTTCACCCAGCGCCGTACGAAATAGATCCAGCACTGTCTCGAATGCCGGAGTTCCCGCAGCGGTTTGCTCTTTCGTTACCGATTCTGGCGTCTCTTCTTCCGCTGTCTCAGGGAACTTCACTTCGGCGTCGTCGATCGAAACCAGCTTCTTGCCTGAATATTCGCGCAGGTTCGACAAGACATACTCGTCGACCGGATCGGTCAAGAACAACACTTCCAGCTTCTTGCGACGGAAGATTTCGTAGTTGGGATTCTTGGACAATGAGGAGAGACTCGGCCCTCCCAGATAATAGACCTGCTCCTGGTCGGCTGGCGCGCGACTGAGATAATCATCCAGCGAGGTCTTCACGTCTTTGTCAGCGGCTTGGGATGAAGGGAACCGCAGGAGCTTGGCGATTTTTTCCCGGTTTTCGAAGTCAATGCTGACTCCAGAACGCAGCACCATGCCGAACTGCTCGATAAACGTCTTATATTCTTCAGGCTGGTCCTGAGCGAATTTCGCCAGATGCGACAAGACACCGCTGACCAGCACCTTCTTGATTTTCCGCAAGACCGTGTTGTCCTGCAGAGTTTCCCGTGAAACGTTCAGCGGCAAGTCGGCCGAATCGACGATCCCGTACAGAAAATTCAAATATTCCGGCAACAGATCGCGACAGTCGTCCTGCACCAGAATTCGTTTTGCGCACAGATGCAGACCGTGCTCCATGCGGCCCATTCCCATCAAGTCCCAGTTTGTTGCCGGGCAGTAGAGAATGGAATTGAACTGCAAAGGCGAATCGACGGCCTGGTGCAGATGCCAGAGGGGTTTTTCGGCGGTCCGATGCGACAGGTAATTGTAGAAAGCCT
>JAQGHT010000864.1 GCA_028291565.1 Planctomycetaceae bacterium
CATGATCCCAACTGGTCCGCCATCCCGGCCCTTTTGTGGCTACGAAGGTCTTTCCCTTGAAGAGCTACTCGAGCGAAGTCGAAACGAATTCCGCCTTCAAGATGCGGAATCAGGTGCTGTGGCAGCCATTAAGCCAACACTGTCGGTCCTTCCGGACCTCGTTCCACAACAACCAGGAGCTGAAACGGGAGTGAAGTCCGTGGTCCGCATCAGAAGTGCGAACAGCGGCGACGCCGGCATGTTGCCGGATCTGGGATGGGAGACGTTTCACGAAACATTGGCGGCGCAGAACAAGCCAGACGACATGGACGCCTCTACGAAAGAATCTTACGAGATCGAGCAGCATCGGGCTGGAGAATCAATAGAGATCGGCGCAACATTAGCGGTCGGAACTTTGCCGAAGTATTGAGCGTTGTCGAGTGGGCCTAGTGTTCCGTCAACTTCTAGATTTAGGGTCGGGTGCCACTGGCTATGCCAGTGCCGCCTTGGACTTCACCGCATCAAACGACACTGGCAAAGCCAGTGGCACCCCCAATTCTTGATCTTGACGAAGCACTAGGATCGGCCAAGTCATTACTGTCGTGATAAGTGACAAGTATTTGTCAGCTCCGGAGAGTTCATATACTTAAAGTCTGTCAAACAACCGGTGCGTCGAAGGGTATGCCTGAACGGCAAGCCGCTTCGACTGCGAGTCTCGGTGAGACATCGCTTACAGCAAAATCACGTTTTTTGGCAGCCTCTTATCGACTCTCCGATCCTTAGAATGCTAAAGCCGGTCAGAAGATACCGGTTTCGGCTGCCGCAGCGCGGAACTCACCAAGTCTATCAATCGAGAAGAACTTGAGTGAGGCGGATTCAAATTGAGATTTCTCGCCAATTGGGTACAAAATTGGAAACAGTTTATGCCGTCTGAAATTCGCGAAGCAGTGATTCGAATCTCGATACGGCCAGGTCGCGGCTCGGCGGACGCCGAGAGTCCCGCTTGGCGAACGGGACCTACCGTAGTTGCCGCCTGCCGGGCGGTACTTCGGCATAGCCGACTGCGACCAATATTTCGCCGTCAGTTGCGAAGCATGGTCGCGTATTGCAAACCGCCACCGAAGAAATGGTGGCATCTGTCGGCGGATTCAAATTGAGATTTCTCGCCAATTGGGTACAAAATTTTTGCCTTTTCGAGATTTCGCGCGTGAGAATTCGGCGTCTTGCTGGACTACAATCAGTAGCGAGGTACGATGCAACAACCTGAAACGCGTCCGAGCTTGATTGTACGGCTGAAAGACCAGCGGAATGAACCGGCTTGGACAGAGTTCGTGTGCGCTTATGAGCCTTTCCTGATGCAACTGGTCCGGCGTCAGGGAACTCCTGAAAGACACACACAAGACGTGACCCAGCAGTTGCTGCTGGCGATCGCTCGTTCGGTGGAGAATTGGACCGACGACGGCCAGGAGGCTTCGTTTCGCCGCTGGCTGAGTCGCGTCGCTCGGCACGTCGTCATCAAATTCATGACACGCGAGAGACGTCAGATTGCCGGCCAGGGGGGAACCGACTTTCTGGATCTGTTGGAGCAAGCACCCGATCTCGTCGCAGACGCAGCTCAAACGCGGCAATACGAACATGAATTGATCGTCTGGGCGGCGGAGCAGGTCCGAGGTGATTTTCATGAGGCGTCCTGGAAAGCCTTCTGGGCCACTCAGATCGAAGGCCGCAACGTTGCGGAAGTCGCCGTCGAACTGGGGGTATCGCCAGGCAGCATTTACATGTCACGAAGTCGTATTCTGGCTCGAATCCGGGCCAAGATTGAAGAGACAACATAAAAGTAGGACAGGTTTTCAACCTGTCCGTCAACAGAAAACAGACAGGTTGAAAACCTGTCCTACCCCACGTCATTGGTTTGGAAACGTGGAAATTCAGTTTTTGACAAAACACAGGACCGATTCCAGTGGGTTAGGTGCAAGACACGACATTTCGATCACAAATCCTTGGTTTTGCCAGGCATTCTGACAACGAGAAGTGAGTGACGGACAGGTTGAAAACCTGTCCTACCAAGGCACTCTGTATCCAGGATCCATACGAATGTCTCAACTCCCGATCAACTGCGATACAGACCTGCTGCGGCGATCTCTCGACGAATGTCTCGACGAGACGCACGAAGAGCTGTTGGCGCTGCATCTCGCTGAATGCGAAGGTTGCCGGCGTGAGCTGGAACGCCTGGCGGGTCGGCATGAAGATTGGGCGATGGTCAGTCTGGCGCTCAAGCGGGAAGCGGAGTCGAAGTCAGGCAGCCGTTTGTCCATGCCCGGCGGAAACACGGATGTCACTCCCACGGGATTTGGAGCGGAGGGGACGGCAGACCCCGCGCAACTGGAGGACGCGGCCGATGACTTGATGGCGGACTTCGCAGTCGATTTTCTGGCCCCTGCGTCGTCTGCTGATGCCATCGGCAGGATTGGAGAAATCGACATTCTGGAAGTGATCGGCCGCGGCGGCATGGGGGTCGTGTTGAAAGGCTATCAAGCAGAACTGAAACGGCTTGTGGCGGTGAAAGTGCTGGCGCCGCATCTGGCGGTCAGTGGTCCGGCGCGGCAGCGGTTCGCCCGGGAAGCCCAGGCGACCGCAGCCATCCTGCATCCCAATGTCGTGCCGATCCTGACTGTTCATTCGACAGGCAAGTTGCCCTTTCTGGTGATGCCGTTTCTGGATTGCGAATCGTTGCAACAACGGATTTCCCGGCAGGGCGCATTAGAACTCGTGGATGTGCTTCGCATTGGAATGCAGACGGCTCAAGGTCTGGCCGCCGCGCATGTTCAGGGCATTGTCCATCGCGACGTGAAGCCGGCGAACATTCTGCTCGAAAAGGGTGTCGACCGAGTCATGCTGACCGACTTTGGTCTGGCCCGCGCAATCGATGATGCGAGTATCACACGTACCGGTCTGATCGCCGGTACGCCGCAGTATATGTCACCAGAACAAGCTCGGGG
>JAQGHT010000880.1 GCA_028291565.1 Planctomycetaceae bacterium
AATGATCCAATGCGCTTGTGGGTGAGCCGGTTTCAAGGAGCAAATCTGCCAGATGAATCAGCGCCAGTTCGTGATTTGGACATTCCCGTAGCAACGAATTGTAGTCGTCCTGCGCATGATCATTCTCTCCGCGCATTCTCGCTAAGAGACCGCGGTACAGCTTCAAGTCGCTTCCCGACGAGTTCAGCCCCTCCCACCAGGTTAACACGACACGGACCTGTTCCGTATCCTGGTGAGCGACATATCCCACGACAAAGGCTTCGGCAATTTCGTTTGAGTCAACCCCCGACATGATTAAGCGTTTCAACTGAGCTTGAGAATCGGCAGCCAGGTTGCCTGATTGAATCCGCATCAATTCACGTTCCGTTTTCAATTCGGCTGAACCGGACGATCTGGCCGCCCAACGCTCAATGATTTTTTCCCAGGCCGCGCGGTCACCCCGCCGCCGCGCGTAACTTGCTGCCTGCCGGTTCAAACTGGAATCCCAGGGGCACAGACGCTCGCACCAGGGAAGCAAGCTCGCAGCTCGAGACAGACGCCCTTGGGATGCAAATCGCCGGGCCATCAAGCAGACCAGCTGGCCCGCGCAAAGCCAACTCAAGAGGGCCAGGAACAAGGTTGTGAATAGAATCCTTGTCACTCTATGTTGAAGTTTCCGCGTCGGCCCTGTCTTTTGGTCGGTTGGCGAACTGCCCGTCGGAATCCCAGCCATGTTTGAAGATTGCCGCTTAGTAAGTAGGTGAGCAGGAAACATTAAGCTGTCGCATGGAGACTCCTGCAAGCCGGCATTGACTCTCGTCAGGCGGAATGAGGTCACAAGATCCATTCAACCCCTGTCAATAGCCCGGTTTGTTTTGTATTCCTGGTCAGGTGATGACTCATTCTCCGTTTTCGATTTTGGATCGCAAAAAATGTCGAGCAATCGGCGCGATTGCCAGGATGCGGGGATCACCAAGCAGATCCGCAGTTTGGCCTGGCAACTTCTGTTTTCGCGCCGTCATAGAGCTGTGCCTGTTGTAAAACAGGATCTTAAAGCAGGATAAGTCTTTCGAGAATGAAACGTCAAGCTGCAACAGACCTGTTTGTTTGCCAAAGAACGCACGATTCAGCCTGGCGACTCAATCCATTTCCAGAACGCCCAAATACATTTCATCCGAGTTTCGCGAAACAAACTGAGTCGATACCAGACGGCAGCTCGATTCGGCGGGAAATCTTGCCGCGTGTCCCTGCGAGGCATTCCAGCAACAGAAGCATTTCATCTCGCAACACGTTGATTATTACTTTCGCATGAACTCTGAGGTAGAAAACGACTCTGACGCTTGAATCTGTGGTGTGGGTTGGGCAGAATCTAAACCCTAGCCAGTCGGAGTCTGCACCAAATTGAAAGGATCGAATCAAATGCGTTATGGATTTACGCGAATCGGTTGGGCGAAATCGGCAATGGCCGTTGCGGGATTGGCACTTCTGTTCGGAAATGCGACTCAAGCTCACGCACAGTGGGGATATGTTCAACCATTGGGATATGCAGTTCCTGGAGCGCCCGTTTATGCCTATCGGCCTGTGGCAGTTTTTCAGGTACCCGTCATGGGTTATGTCTCGCCGATGGCTTACGCGTCGCCCGTAGCCTATCCCCAGCCGGTCGTTGTGCCGCAACCTTATGTCGCATATTCGAATCCGGCGATTTATGCGCCAGCTCCCGTTGCTGTTCGTGATCGAGTTCATTATGGAACATTCGGTGGGCGAGTCGAGAATTACAATGTCTGGGGGCCAGGTGGGCATACCCATGTGCATGCCCGTGATGGTTGGTTGGGGCATCACGACCGTGTGCGATACCATTATTAGGTGATCAGCAACTGGCGATTTGATTGCCGCCATAAAACGGACAGGAAAGTCCGTTCAACAGAGGCGACGGAGAGGAATGTCCGTCCTACTGGGCGTTCCGTGTCTGTCGGTGGAAGTGCTTTAAATAATAACCCTGCAGCCTGGCAATCGTTTGGCCGGGCTGCTTTTGTTTGTCGCTTGAGGTTTCCGCGTGTCTGATTTTCTAAAACTGACCGGCAAGCCGATTCTGATCTTCGGAGTCGCGAATCGTAAGAGCGTCGCCTTTCACGTGGGCCAGACATTGGCCGAAGCGGGAGCACAACCTGTTTATGTCGTCCGATCTGAAGCCCGACGAGCGACGGTTTCCAAGATAGTCGGCTCGGCTCCGGTCTTTGTGTGCGATGTCGAGCAACAGGAACAGATCGATCAACTTCGTGAGGCCGTCAGTCAGCAGTTTCCGGTGATCCATGGGATCGTCCATTCCATCGCGTTCGCGGACTATTCAGCAGGCTGGCTTCCGTTTCACCAGACGCCTCGAGCCGCATTTCTGCAGGCGGTCGATATTTCGTGTTATTCATTGATGGCCCTGGCCAACGCCTTTCAGAAATCACTGGATCCGACTCAAGGCAGCGTGGTAACGATTTCAATTTCGACAACCCGCATGGCTGCAGAGAATTACGGCTATATGGCGCCTGTCAAAGCCGCTTTGGATTCGGCTGTCTGTTTTCTGGCCAAATCATTTTCGAAATTCTCCAAAGTGCGTTTTAACGCTGTTTGTCCTGGACTGTTAAAAACCTCCGCCTCAGCGGGTATTCCAGGCTACGTTGACAGTTATCTTTACGCCGAGCAGGCTACGTTACGCAAAGAAGCCGTCCAAACTCAGGAAGCGGCGGACGTTGTGGCGTTTCTGCTCAGCCCACGGTCATCCGGCATTAACGCCCAGGGACTGGTGGTTGATGCCGGGATGTCGATCAACTATTTCGACGACGGGTTGATCCATCGCACTGAACCGTAACGATGACGGGAAATTCATCGATTCTTGATCGTACGCGTACTGGAGAAGTCGAAGTTGAACTGCTAGGCTTCTGCATTGTTGAGGTTGTTCGAGATCGTGCGCTGTCTCGTTTTTTGAACGAGAAGTCGGTGACGTGCCATTGCTTCACGACTGTACTCGGTCGTTAAGCAGTGCTTACGGAGCGGTAAAAAGCACTGCTTGAACGCCGAGTACAGCGTTAAAGCAGTGGCACGAATCATCGCTGCAAACCGGCACAAACAAAGTTAAACCGATCTAGCAACGGAAAAATCGATGCGACTGTTATTTATTAGTGGTGTAATTGGCGCGTTGCTGTCCGCGGGCAACGTTGATGGGAATGATTGGGTTCGCGATCTGCAGGCCAGGGCCATTCGTGAAGGCAAATCACCGCTGGGCCACTGGGGTAAGGATCCGGAGAACTATACGGCCTGGGGCTCCCATTCCAACCGCTTGATTCCGGTTTACACATTCGGGACCCGGGGAGCCGCCGACAAAGTGCGTTTGGAAAGTTACAGTGGGGTGAACAGTCTCTATCGAAACGCGGCGGAACTTCGGCGGCTTTATGGCCGCATGCCGGACAAGACGTTGAATCAAGCGGCGGAATATCTGGATCAAACCAATCTCTATGATCTGCAACTGGCCGCAGCCGCGGCGGGGAAAAAGCAGATTTTTCTGGTCGTGTTTGATGGTATGGATTGGCAGACAACTCGGGCGGCCGCAATTCAAGCGACGCAAAGTCTGGCATATTCCGAAGGCCGTGGTACGGGTTTGCACTGGCTGGACTACACTGCGGGTGATACTTCTGAATATGGTTTCATGGTCACCAGCCCGCACAATGAAGGGACTGATATTGATGTTAATGGACAAGCCGTGAAGAATGTTGGAGGCAAGATCTTCGGCGGATACGATCCTCACTGTGGAGGCGACGTGCCCTGGAAGTCGATCGATCTGGGCTATCTGATCGGCAAGCCGGCAGCGGGTTGCACATTGCACGCTTATACAGATTCATCCAGTTCGGCGACCAGCATGACGGCTGGTATCAAGACGTTCAACGGTGCGGTGAATGTTGATCATAGTGGAGCTCCGGTGAATACGATCGCTCACATTCTGCAGCGTCAAGGCTGGTTGGTGGGGGCGGTGTCGAGCGTTCCAATCAGTCATGCGACGCCGGCCGCGACTTATGCACACAATGTCGAGCGCGACGACTATCAAGACCTGACACGCGACCTGTTGGGATTGAAATCGATTTCGCATCCGGTGCAGCCTCTGGACGGGCTGGATGTCCTGATCGGTGGCGGTTATGGGCACGTATCGACGCCGGCCACGCACGAAGCCATCGAGAAGTTGCAAGGGAAGAATTTTGTGCCTGGAAATGTTTATCTCACTCAGGAAGACGCCCGAGTCGTGGATCTGAAGCATGGCGGCAAATACTTAGTGGCCACTCGAGAAGCCGGAAAGCCGGGCGCTCAAAGTCTGCGGCAAACTGCGGAGCAGGCCGCAAAAGAGAATCGGCGATTGTTGGGCTTTTATGGGAATGGCAAATATAACGGCCATCTGCCATTTGCGACCGCCGACGGCGAATTCAATCCCACGATGGGCAGGGCTGCATCCGCAACAAGTCCCAGTCGGACCGAGTTCTATACGCCAGCAGACCTTGTCGAGAATCCCACGTTGGCCGAAATGACCGAAGCGGCGATTACTGCACTGGCTCGGCCCGAGAAAAAGTTCTGGGTTCTGGTCGAAGCCGGGGACGTGGATTGGGCCAATCACGACAACAATATCGACAACTCAATCGGAGCTGTGAAGTCCGGCGACAAGGCTGTGAAAGTGATCACCGATTGGGTCGAGAAGAACAGCAACTGGAAAGACGCGCTAGTCATCGTCACCGCCGATCACGGACATTTGCTGGTTCTGGAGAGGCCCGAATTGCTGGTGACGCCGAAGAACTGAATCAACTAGAATAGAGAATGTTTCGCGGCCGTTGTCGATGAAAGGATAGGCCTGCACGTCCTGTAATGTGGTGGTCTGCGAGATCAGCATATCGGGATGGCCAGGATTTTTACCAATTTCTGATCAGGAATTCAGAAAAGTTTGTCCCTTTCGGTCTGTATTAGCGGTTGTTAGCGGAGATAAGTGTTCCCCCAATAGAACTGTTTTCCTAACGATTTGACGCTCATCATGACGGAATTGTCACAAGGTGATCATCCATCGCCGTCGCTGAAGGGCAATTCTTCTGGCCGGTCCATGCTGCTGAGCACACTGGTGGTCGTCGTCATCCTGCTGGGATTGGTTGGCGGATTCTGGATCTTCATGGGGCGGCGAGCTAATCCGATCGCAGGCCCGGCAGGGAATGATCTGGCCCGGCACGCGAAGAGTCCGCCCCTGGAAGTGCCGGTCGAATTGCAGCCCGTCCGGTACTCCAATCCAGGGTACGTGGGTGCGAAAGTTTGTGGTGAATGTCACCAGGCGCGTCTCGATGAATTTCGAAAGACGCGTCACTTTCGTGCGTGTTGCACTCCCGAGGGTGATCAGGCTCCGGTAGGATTTGAGCCCGGTACTGCCGAGTTCACATCGTCCAACTGGCCGTTTCGATTTCAACCAGTGCGTGAGGCAGGCGGATATCTCGAAAAAATCACGGGAGAAACCCCGTCGCGACGTATTGACGAACGTCATCGAATTGATCTGGTTTATGGTTCAAAAGGTAAAGCGGACGAAGTCTATTTCACGTGGCAGGAAAACCGGCTGTTCGAACTTCCTTTCGCGTGGTTGCATCCCTGGAATTGTTGGGGCAAGCAGATTTACGGTGACGTTGGCGATAACGTTTTGCGTACTACGACTCCGCGCTGCCTGGAATGTCACACGACCTATTTCGAACATGTCGCCGGGACTGAAAATGAATACCACCGGGAATCGATCCTGCCGGGCGTGACGTGCGAAAACTGTCACGGTCCTGGTCGCGAGCACGTCGACCATCATCGAACGCATCCGGGACTCAAAGAGGCGTTCGCTATCGTTCACCCAGGGCACTTATCGCGCGAGCGGCAGATGGATTTGTGCGCTCAATGCCATAGCCCGGCATTACATCATCGTGACAAACTGCTGAGTTATCGGCCCGGCGACGACCTCGACAAGCATTTTCGGTCCCTGACCATCGAGGGGATCGAAAACGATCACGTCGCCAATCAGACGAAATACCTGCGACGGAGCAAATGCTTTCAAGGGAGTGATTCACTGACGTGCCACACCTGCCACGATCCGCACCGCTCCACGGATCCCAAAGTGGCAGGCGATGCTTGTGCGAAATGCCATCAACCGACAGCCTGCCACGCTCACGAGAGATTACCCGTTGCAGTACGCGGGCAATGTGTCGATTGTCATATGCCGAACTACTATCGTGTCGCGGTCAAATTTCGGATTGCAGACGACGAATATGTTTTTCCGATGCGTCCGCGCGAACATCGAATTGGAATCTACCCGCGAGCTCATCAGGAGGTACTGTTGGGCTGGCACAAGGGGCAGTCGACACCCACGAGTCGGGATGAGTCGGAGCACCTGACGAAAGAGTTGGTCGAGTCGTGGACCAAAGAAGGTGACAACCTGCGGGCCGCGGATCGATTTGTTGCCGCCATTGGAGCCTATCGCGAGGCGCTTCGTTTCGCCCCCGAGTCGGCCGTCCGAAGCAAGATCGCGCACGCCATTCAAATTCAATCGGAACTCGACGCCGGCCGGCTGGAGGCCCAGCAACTTGTCGCGCAAGGCCGTACCGGCGAAGCGATTGAGAGTCTGGAGAATTTGCTGAAACTTTCACCGTCGCAAGCGACTGTTCACGGGCGGCTCGGGACGATGTATGAAATCAAGGGACAGCATGAAAAGGCGCTCGAGCATTGGGCAGCCGTCAATCGATATGATCCTGACGACGCGTATGGACATAACATGCGCGGCTGGACGGCCTACGTGAACGGCCGCTATGCCGAAGCAATCGAAGCGTTTCGACGGGCGGATGCGTTGCTCCCTGCGACCGCTGAAATCAATTATCGGTGGGGCCTGGCCTGTCTCGGTGCAAAGGACGCGAAAATGGCTGCCGAGCGTTTGCGCGTGTCATTGAAAGCAAATCCTGAACATGTAGGAGCCATGCAGGCAATGAGTCATGCGCTGCGTGAGCAAGGAAAATTTCCAGAAGCGGTGTCATTCGCCGCCGAGGCGGCTCGACGATCGAATTATCAGAATTTCGACGTGCTGATCAGCTGGATCGAGGCCTCTCTGGACGCGCATCGCGCGGATGATGTCCAAGAGGCGATTGAACGCGCGGAACTCCTGGTTCACAATGTCAACCAGCGCATGAAGCTTGACGAACTGCGTCAACGACTGTTGCGAGAATGAGTGTTCAGGTCGGCACAACGATCCGGATTTGCGACTTCTCGTCCTGACGTTTGAGGTCAATCTGTTTCAAGACTTCATTGAGCAATTCTTCCAGCGTGGCATTTTGCATTTTAAGCGTGACTGGCTTGTCCAGCCGATCTGCAGCGTCTCCGAGTTTCTGGCGATCGTAATCGATCCGGACTCCAGCCAGTTCCTCAATCTGCAACAGCAGTTGATAAGCTGCTGCAGGTCGGGACTGCTCAAAACTGAGTATTCTGCGACTGAGAGCGGCAGGGATATTGACCACGACTTCAGGTGCCGGTTTGACAGGCGGTTGAGGAATTGGTCGTTTTATTGGGGTTGGCTGCACGGCAACCGGAGCAGGGGAGTCGATCGTTCCTTCGGGTTTGGGTGGTTTTCCAACCGGCTTGGGATTTGTCGGTGCATCGGAAGGCTCGCCCGGCACTCGGGGTCTAGAGGCAGACCATCATTCATGGCCGCCATACGGCGCACGACCGTCGGATCAATTTCGGAACTGATTTCCTTAAAGCTGCCGTCCGCCATTAAAACGAACATCGACTTCTGTTGACCTGTCCCAAATCCATCTGGTCCATGAATATAAGGCTCTCGAGTGAAGGCGCGATAGGTTGATGTCCCTTCCGCCCAGGAGCCGGGATGCTGCTCAATACCCGCCACGAGCATCGTGTTGGAGACGCCGTCGCGGATGTCCTCAATCCTTGTCTTTCGATCCTGACCGAAGATTCCAGCTCGCGAATGTTCCACGGGCAGTAGCGGGGCGTCTGTTCCGACACCAGCGATGCCTACGAAATGGGTGGCCGGATATTTATCCTCGCTGGTCTGGGTTTCAGCGAGTGGATTCTGGAACCGGGGAATCGGCCGGCGCACAAAGCGGTCTGCCGCAGGATCATTCCAACGCTGGCCCCAATCAATGGGAATTGCCAGCGGATTATCACGCTCGGCCGCAATCTTCGCCTGCCAACTCCAGCGTTGAGCAGCGGGTAAACCTCCTGAATCAACTGTTCCGGTGGGGAAGTGTCCATTCTTGGCCGCTTGTTCCAGCAGCAACTGGCCTAATGCTGATAATCGGCCATCAGGCGTCTCAGGAAGTGGCAGCTCCTTTTCCAGGGGCTTACCCGCAGTCTCTTGTTCTTTTTTGGCCGCGATATTGGGATCGGTAGTTCCAGTCAGAGGTGCGTCTGGTGCCTGCGGCTCCTCAGTGTCTAAGTTCGATTTGCCAGAGGGTAACAGAAACGGAATCAGGCACAGTAAGCAGACTGCGGCAACTGACCAAGCCACGATTTGCGGTGTCCGCGAACCACCCACAGAACCGGGAAACGTTGGAAAAGGGAGTTCTTCCGGCGTTGTTTCGTGGGATGTCGAATGTCGCCTGGCACTCGATTTCGTGGAAGTCTGTTGGCCTTTCAGATTCGCCTGTTTTTTAGCCTCCGGCGCAGCTGCGGGTTTTTCCGTGGAGACTTGCCGGGCGATGGTCTCGCCCGTGGGGGCCGTTGCGACCAGAAGAGGCACTCGACATTCTGGACAGTGTATCGTCTGGCCTACGAACGACTCATCCCGTACTTTCAGGTGCGCACGGCAGCAAGGGCAGGTGAAACTGAGCGGCATGAGTGGATACAGCACTTGATGTGATGTTTTGCGCGTCTATTAATACAAGCTCGAAGCGTCAGCGAGTGCGTCCGAGTCAATGACTATCTGTCGATCTTTTGCTACATTTCAGAGACATCGTCGAGCGATTGCCCGAATGCGGTTGGATTTTCATTCATGTGAAACGCACTCGCGTGCGATTCGGACTTGAATTGTCGGAAGAATAATTGGCATCTCGACGTTATTTGAATTCGGTGATCTTCAGATTCTGGGCTTTGGCCTTTTCCACTACGGTGACCGTAACCAGTCGCTTGTCTTCGTCAATCACGAAACACATTTTGTCATATTTAACTTGAATCTTGGCCAGAGCTGCACTGGCCGCCATGCCTTCGCCCTTGAATTCCTGCGGCATGTTCTTGGTATACCCCGCAGTCTTGAGTCCGTCACCATCAACATAAATATCGAATTTCGCCTCATTGGCAATGAAATCGAAGGCGTCTACCAAGGGAGTCCGTCGGAAATCAACCTCAATTTTAGTCTTGAGCAAGTCCTTCAATGGTTTTCGTGTCTGCGCAACATTCGTTCCGCCCGCGGCGGACGCACTGAAGTTTGTACGCGTCGATTCATCCCAGGCCAGCAAGGTTCCCAGTGCGAGATTAGGCGCCGCCCGTTCGGGGCCTTCGTAAACCATCGAAACCAATTGCTTGTCAGTCTTGAACTTTGTTCCCAACTGGACAACCTTGACCATCGCCGGAACGCGACCAATGACCTTGCGAGGCCCCAGTTGTTTGGGATTCATCATCTGTATCAATTCCAGCACCTGCCGCGGTGTTTCACCAAGCTGGGTTTGAAATGAATTGGCCAGCAAATGGGGTTTGACCATGCCTCGATTCCCCGAGTTGCGATTCCGCAGCATGACCTGTGAGTAGAACTTCTGCTCGGTCAAGTGAAATGACCAGGCGACCGACTCGACTTCATCGTTGCTGGAAATCCACAATCGAATGCTTTCCAGTAGCGGCTGAACATTCGCGGGGACAAGAACTTCACCATGCGTACTTAACAATGTCGGCGTGAACAGAATTGTGAAATCGAGCGAGCGGTCCGTGAATGCCAACAGATCTTCAATTTCCGTCGCCGTCGGGTTCGTCTTGGCTCCTGCACTAATCATCTCGGAAGCCAGACTCAGTGGCGCGATCGTGTAGGTCATCAAGTCTGGCTGGAGAGCCAACGCCCACTTGTCTCCGGTGTAGTATTTCACCGGCCCGGTTTCAACAGGAGCAAGACCTTCGATCAAGTCGGACTTTTTGAATTTGTGATCTTTGCGGCGGTGAACGACGGCCGCATAATCGGGAGGCGCGCCGCGCGGTCCAGGGATGACACAAAGCAGCAGTTCCTCGATTTCCTCAGGCTTGGCCTTGAGGAATTCGACCATGGTTGTTTCCATCCATTTTCCGACTGGCCCGAGTGCCGCGATAAACTCGCCCTTTCCTTTGCCTCCGGCCTCCCACAGATCGGCAGGACGCATGTTGATCACGATTCGGGCGCCGGACGGAATCCAGAGGAGATCGATTGGTTTGCCATTCGTAGGACGGCCAAACTTGTTCTGAACCTCTGCAGGCTCACCTGCCTGGGGGGGATTCTCTTCCACCACGGCTTGCGATTCCGCGGGGGCGGATTCAGCCGTATGTTGTTTCGCGTGCGTTTTTTTTCCGGCCTGCTTATGATCTGCCGGTTTCCCGGAAAATGCCATGACGCCATAGGCCCCTGCAATCACCGCGATAACCAGGCCGGCAAACATGGCAATTCGTTGGGGCAAGGGACGCTTCTTGCGTTTTCGTTTCAGCCGTTTCAGTGGATCTTCCGCGACCGAATCGAAGACAGGCGCAGCGGCGTTTGGTGTGCCGAATGCTTCGGGAGCGTCATCAGGAACCCATTGTGCCGCCGTTCCCACTTTGGGAGTTCGTTCGCCAGCGCGTAATGGACCAGTCAAGGGGGTCTTCACCAACTCCAATTGAACTTCATCGGGCTCTTCCAGCACGAATTTATGTTCGCACTTCGGACACCTGCCGACTTTGCCAAGCAAACTCTTGTCGGGCAGACGCAGGGACTTGCCACATTTGGGGCAGGGGATCGAAATTGACATGCAGGCACTCTCGGCAGGATTCCGCTGAACCCGAACAGGAACGCGAACTGACTCAAACAACGATGCAAATCTCACATGACTCGGTCAGCCAAATCTGGCGAAGCGAATGACTGTCGCAACCAAATACGCCGCCGCCAAATCAGCACAGTTGATTATATCCTATTCCGTGCCAATTGCATTTGCCAACTGCAAATCATGCTTAGATCAGGCGAATGGGTGGTGGTCCAGTTATCGCCAACCTTGTTTTGCGGGCCGTTTTCCGACGTTCAACTTCGAAAAGGCGAAGGCCCATTGAAATCAGTTCACGCTTCTGCGATTCGTTTTGGCGCATCGGACACGTCGTGCAATTCAAGAGGCCCTTTGAAATTGAGGCATCCCAATTCATAGCAATGACGCGACGTCTATGTCGGACTCCGGGATCACTCGCCGGTTTGATCCGGGGCGCCGCTCTCGGAAATGTCGGTCCGACTGCAATCGGACGTTGTTACGACACGCGCCAAGCCGGTTTCACTTTCCGGGTGATTTCGGCAGAATCTGGGCCTGAGATCTCAGGCCCTTCGCTCGCTGGAGCAGTTGATCGTTTGAGACAATTTCCTGGCGATTGAGAGTAAATGTGTATTCGGTATTGTCTTTGATTCTGACCGGGCTGAAGTTGTCTGTAATGAGATCCAGTGGCATGGTCTGGTACCACGGGCTGCGAATTTTCTGCATTGCCGTGACGGTTTCGTAACCATCCTTGATAAGTGTGATTTCCCTGGTCCCGTAATGAGTGAAATCGATTCCGACTGGCGTGTAGCCAACCTCTTCACCTTCCAGCAGGACCAAAGCGCCGGGCGGATCGGACTTGATCGTCATGCGGCGGTGCATATTCTGCGAACAGCCCGTTTGCAACAGCGTCACGACGCAAAGAGCAAGAAATCCCAAGCATCGTGAAACGCGGCCGATCGGAGCGCACTCATTCGGCGTCGACAACTTGCGACGACAAGAGACCCTGAGCAGCTCGCGAAAAGACATCAGTCCTACCTCAGAAACCCGGCTCCAAACCCATTGGGGCGATGCGGTTGGATCGCGATTGTAATTGCGAATTCAAATCGATCCTAGCCCGGATTTTTTACACGCCGAAGCGAAACTCTTTTCTGGCGGTGGGGATTTGGGAAGAATGGGTATCACGATGCCTGTTGTTCACAGCTTAATATCCTGTTAGACTCTCTGCCCCTGCCTGAGGCCTGCTCCCTCGAATCTGTTCTGCATCCATTGTTACTGAAACTATGCGTTTGAGTCTCATCCTGACGGTCTGCGTGATGTCGAGCCGTTTGCTTGGCGACTTGCAGGCTGCTGACGATCTCGACTTGCCGACCGAGACTCGCGCTGTCGTTCAAGATGCGCAATCGAAACCGATCGATTGGAAGCAGCGTAGCGGAGAGGTACAGCAACTCATTGCTCCTCCGAAACTTGATTTCGAAAAAGTGGGCTATCAAATTGGTGACGTCAACGCCTTGAAGGCTCTCTTGGGTCAGTCCAATTCGCTGCCGATATTTTCTGCGACTGGTACTCAGGGCTCCGAACGGGCTTTCGGTTTTGGCAGTGAGACATTGACCTGGAGCGGAGTCAAGTGGGAATCCAAAGCAGACGCACCAGCAGCTTCAGGGACAATCGAGCAAGTATCACATCAAGAGTTCCCTGGTTTGTCACAGGATTTGAGTGTTGGTACGGGACTGCCAACTCCTGAGCAGATATTTGACGTGCCGGTGGACCCATTGGTTCGTGACTACACTGCGGCGCCCCGTCGTTGGACCGATTTGTTGCCGGATTCGCTGTGGAAAGAATATGCCGACTGGTTCATAGCGGGTTCATCAGTTGGACCGAGCGATTGGAATTGGGGGGGAGTTTCCTGGAAGGAAATACCAATCAGGAAGCCTTCAACACGGCCGCCAAGTTTTCCCGCGAGACACCATTGATCGCGACCCAAATCAATATTGGAGGAAACCACGCTCAGTCCAAACAGATTACCACGGCAAATCGCTGGTTCGCGGATACCACGACAGACTTCAAACTTGGGGGCAACTGGTTGTATTTCGTTCGCTCTTTGCACGAATTCGATCAATTCACGAATCTGGACTATCGAGGGACGGCCTCATTGGGCTCCGGGTATCGCTTTTTCAACGAAGAGAATCGGAAGCTCATCATTCGCTACGGCCCGGGTGTGACCGAGGAAATCTTTCATTCTCCGCGTCTGGTCAGAACATCGCCAGACTTATTCGGGGAAGTGGAAACCAAATGGCTGATCGGACCTCGGATTGTCTTCGAGGAGAAGGCGACTTTTCACCCTAACATCACGAACTTCGGGATGTTACGCATCTTGAATACCACGGGATTTTTGATTCCGCTTGATAACCAGAAACGCTGGAATCTGAAGGTGGGATTTCGCTACGAATATAACGGGCGCCCCAATGCGAATCGGGAGCCCAGCGACTTTGCAACGAATGTGAATATTGTCTATTCGCGGAATTAAATCTCAGGGAAGGGACAGGTTGATAACCTGTCCTACCGATTTCTGCAGCGACTCTCTGAGACTTCCCCCGCCGCCCAAATCTGCCTACAGTTTAGCTCAGAAGTGGTTGTTGAGGTAGAATCTGCCATTCGACTGAATTGCCAGACAATTGAAGCAAAAACTTAACGAGGACGAGACAGCATGGTCGGGAAGGTACGGATTGCGATTATTGGTGCGGGGGCGGTCGCCGATTATCACCATGTGCCGGGGATCAAACTCGATCCGCGTGCGGAACTGGTCGCAATCTGCGATCCCAACGAAAAGCTGCTGGCAGAGCGTCAACAGCAATGGGGCCCCGTCAAGGCGACTACCAAATATGAGGAAATCGCGCAAGATCCAGATATTGACGCGGTCATCATTTGCACTCCGAATTTCACGCATTTGCCGATCACGCTGGCCTGCACAGCTGGCAACAAGCACGTTATGTGTGAAAAGCCTCTGGGCTTGAATTTCGACGAGTCCGCGCAGATGTTCCGCGCCGCCCGCGATCGTAACTTGCGGCATATGACCGCATTTACCTATCGCTTCGCCCCCTCCATGCGATACTTGCGGCATCTGGTCTATAGTGGTGGATTGGGTGTGCCACGCCATTTTCGCAGCCAGCGGTTTCTCGACTGGCCCGAAACCAGCTGGGGTTGGCGTCAATACAAGAAGCTGGCG
>JAQGHT010000881.1 GCA_028291565.1 Planctomycetaceae bacterium
GTTTCGGGAAACATTGGTCTCATGTAGAAGTCCTATCTCAATGAACTTCAATGAGATGTGTATTCATTTGCAACGCCAAAAAGCACGCATCAAAAACAATGAGTCACAATAGATATTGTTGACTTCACAACGTTCGTGTATGCGTTGTCTCGTGAATCTCGTTTTGATGAGTTGGATCGGGCACACCGATCTGTGGGCGATGGGCCAGGCACTAAACGATAAGGATTTGACAGATCGGATTGCGGAGGTGATCAAGAAAAGGCCTCCGTCTGAGAGTATGGGTGAAGGCCCAATCAAGACGCTCCTCACTCACCGCCAGTTCGGTGAAATCCACTTCCTTACGCAATGGCCGAAGGATCTGAATAGTCGCTTCGCGACCTGGCTTGGACTCAGCCCGACATTCCACCACATTGACAGAGATCGGCTTTCGGACCCGACGAGCTATGAACAGGTGTTCAAGGTTTCGAAGAATGAACTCGAAGCGGTGCGGAAGGATAACCAAGACGGACCCATTTCCATTCTCCTTAGCCCAGGGACGCCGACCATGGCAGCCGTTTGGGTTCTCCTGGGGAAAACACTCTTTCCCGCAACTTTCTTTCAAAGCTACAAAGGCAAGATCACAGAAGTAACAATCCCATTTGATATCACGCTTGATGTAATTCCGGACTATTTGCGGCACCCCGACGTGCAGTTGCAGCAACTGGCTCTCGCGAATCCTGGAGACGTAAAAGGTTTTGAGCAGATAAAGGGGACCAGCAAACATTTAATGTTGGCTGTCCGACGCGCGGAGCGGGCGGCAATTCGCGATGTTGCGGTATTGCTCACAGGCGAAAGTGGCACTGGCAAAGAAATGTTTGCCCGGGCGATGCATCGAGCAAGCCATCGCGGCCGCCAAGACGAAGGGTTTGTCAAATTTGTCGCGCTAAATTGCGCTGCCATTCCTGATACCTTGTTCGAAAGTGAATTGTTTGGCGTTGAGAAGGGAGCATACACTGACGCGAAAGAATCTAGGCCGGGCGCATTCGAACGCGCCAATAACGGGACGCTGTTACTGGATGAAGTGGGCGAACTCAGTCCACAGAATCAGGCCAAATTGTTACGAGCTTTGCAACCACCAATTGACGGCGGGCCTTGTAGTCGCCTGGTGCGTCGGGTCGGTGGAAAAACAGATATTCCGTGTGACGTTCGGATTATCGCCGCCACGAATCAAAACCTTGTTGAAGGGATCAAAAACCACCAGTTTCGCGACGACCTCTTTTATCGATTGGGCGTTATCCAAATTCGTCTGCCGTCGCTTCGCGATCGACGCACTGACATAGAGATTCTCGCTGGCGAAATTCTGCGGCGTGTGAACATCGATTTCCAAAAGACCGAAATTGGTTATGCGGAGAGGAAATTGACCCCGGAGGGTCTGCGACGCCTTCGGAAGCACAACTGGCCAGGCAATATCCGGGAACTTCAGAATGTTCTCACGCAAGCAGCCGTCTTTGCGGTGTCCCCAGACATCATCAACGTCGACATCGATTCGGCCATCGCATCATTTGAGGGTTCGGCGAATGAGGCAATTTTCTCCACATCAAGGGGCGATCACTTTGTGCTGAGCGAGAGGTTAGAGGAAATCGAACAAGTCTTTATCAAGGACGCCATGAATGAAACCGACCATAACCAGACCAAGGCCGCCGAACTGCTTGGAATCAGCCAGCAGGCATTGAGCAAAAAATTGAAAAGCCAGAAGAGTCGGGCTCGCTCAATTGATAATCAATGAATCGATTGAGGACGCGAACGTTCGGCAGTTGCAGCTCATGGTTGGCAGGTAATAACTGCGGGGCAGTATCCGCTTTTTGCGTCAAGGGAATCGGCACGTTTCGAAAATGGCCCATACCCAGAATGGTTACGATCCCTTACACCTTGGAGGAGAACTATGTTGTTCGAAGTATCTCGCGCTAAAATAAATTCTTCGCGGCCTGCCAGGACCAGAAGACTGAACTCTTCGTTCGTCATGCGGAAAAACACAGGACCTCTGGCAACCTCCTCGGCAAAGTGATTCCAGCACTCCGGTTCTGCCGTAACAATTATGGACTTTTCCCAGGGCCATGAGGTTTTCCTGTTCGAGAAAAGCCGGTAGTTCAAATCAGCATGCGTGGGTGATGGCACGAACACGTCACTGGCCCGTTCCATCGCAAAAGTCAGATAGCGATGAAAGTCATCAAGCGCCTTGCTGTGGTCGAGGATGACCCCCATTTCAATACCGCTCGTTAACCCACGGTTAAGGTCGAAATTAGCCGAGAACATCAGGCCAGTTTGCCCGTCGGCTATCGCACCCTTTGCGTGATTGGTTTTGTCGCCCAATAATTCAATGCCTAAGTTCGCGAGCACCCGCATATTATCTCGCGAATTCTGGCTGGGATTTCGCCTTCGAGCCAGCATGCGAATTTTTACCCCTCGTTCGACAGCTTTCTTCATTGGATGAATAAGCAAGCTTGGATCCTTTGCGACTTCGATCACGTCCCACGTTGCTAACAACAATTCTTTCCGGGCGCTTTCAATCACCTGCTGTAATTGGCGCAGAATGTAATGTTCCTCTCCATCGGTCCAAATCGCGCAGGAGTTTTGAGTCCAAACAGGCTCGATCACACGACAGGGAGATTGCTCTGACAGTCGCCTCGCAACCGTGTGATTCTCCCCGGGTGGCAATTCCCACTCGCAACGCTCATGCCAGAGCCGGGTAAAATGACGGGCGATCTTCTCGACTTCCTCGGAATTGGTCAGTCGAATTCCGGTTTCACCGCCTTGCGTTAATGGACGCTCTTCGAAGTTGGACGTGCTCACAACTGCCACCGTATCATCCGCCAGGCCATACTTGGCATGACAGCCACCGCAGGCCCGCAGCCAGACTCCTCCTTCTGTGAGGCGTTTTCGGCAGTCCATCTGCCGGGTCGCGCTGGTTTCTATCTCATCGTCCTCACCGGCCAAACCGTCCCGCAACCGTTGGTCATCAAGGCAGGTTACTACAAACACGCGCCCTTTTAGTTCGCTGACCTTCTTTAGGATTGCTTGCACGATGTCTTCATCGGTGAGAATGAAACTGACGACAAACACTTTGCTCCGGGCAGCTTGGATCATT
>JAQGHT010000921.1 GCA_028291565.1 Planctomycetaceae bacterium
TGGCGTGTTCACTTCCCCACCGAGCTCGTCTCGGTGGTTATCGGGCTTTTGCACTACGTATTCCGAAGATTTCAAGGCGTAGTGCAAAAGCCCGAATCCACCCAGGCAAGCTGGGTGGGGAATGATCACGTCTTTTGGCTCTTCCGCCAATCGGCTAAAGTGTTACGATTTTTTGAAAAATATCTGCCGCTCTTAACAAGAGGCACTCAAGCGACTTAGGTCAAATGATGCATTCATTCTTCTGGAAAGCCGCAAATTCTTGGAGTTTACTATTGTCAGATAGAAATAGATAAAAGTAGAATGTGTTTGTGAGGATTGTGATGCTGCACAACGTGGCTGAATAATCCGTGTGGCACGCACTTTTTACATGCAGAGATTGAGAACGCAGATTTGGCAAAAAATGGTGATTGGCCCAGGACGTCGCGGGGAGGTTCGGGCAAGTCTCACCAATTGGATACACTTTTGGCCGGACGAAAGCAGACTCGTAAGACAGGTATCTGTGACTCTCCTTTTTGCATGCAGAGATTGAGAAAGCTGATTTGGCAACAAATGGGGATTGGTCCAGGTCGCCGCGGGGAGGTTTGGACAAGCCTCGCCAATTGGGTACACTTTTAGCCGGAACGAAAGCAGACTCATAAGTCAGGTATCTAAAACTCACTTTTTACATGCAGAGATTGAGAAGGCAGAATTGGCAGCGAATGGGGATTGGTCCAGGTCATCGCGGGGACGTTCGGGCAAGTCTCGCCAATTGGGTACACTTTTGGCCAGACGAAAGCAGACTCGTAAGACAGGTATCTGTGACTCCCCTTTTTGCATGCAGAGATTGAGAAAGCTGATTTGGCAACAAATGGGGATTGGTCGAGGTCGCCGCGGGGAAGTTTGGACAAGCCTCGCCAATTGGGTACACTTTTGGCCGGAACGAAAGCAGACTCATAAGTCAGGTATCTATAACTCATTTTTTACATGCAGAGATTGAAAACGCAGAATTGGAAGCGAATGGGGATTGGTCCAGTCGTCGCGGGGAGGTTCCGGCAAGTCTCGCCAATTGGGTACACTTTTGGCCGGAACTGACGAAATTCAAGTTTTTGGAGCGCCACTGGCTTCTCCCAATATTGGCCGGCATTCAGGACTGGCGAATCTATAAGTGTCGGAACCATTTGCAGGACGGACACCCCCTGTCCGACATCGCGCCAGACGGACAGGAATGTCCGTCCTACAGCCACGCAACATCGTCGCGTGGCTTGAAGTGCAGACTGTTATTGCTTCGCTAGTCCTTAGCAGATTCCGCAAGGGTTACACACAGCCGCTTTTTCACACGAACACGAGATCATTTCTGATGTGAACTCGAAAAAGCCCCTTCCGAAGCTCGTAGTCAATCCGTCGCAGCCAGTCCGACTGGCTCGTGGGATCGCCTTGATCCAATTTCGGACCGAAAACGCCCAGATTGCGCCGGTGTTTGGCTCAGCCGTGCTCGACATTTCGCCGAGGATTTGTCATCTGCAGGTGACTGTCGATGACGCTCGCTGGCGTTGTTTGTTAGCATATTCCGCCTGAGGTTTGGGATCAGGCTATGGACTTGTCTGACAGGTTGTTCGCCAGGAATTGAATTTGCAGGAGCGGGAAATGCTAATTGCCTGTGTGATTGTGTACATGGCCGCCACGGTGGCAGTCGGGATCTATGCGTCGAGCCGTGTGAAGGATTCCAAGGACTTCATGGTTGCTGGCCGGTCGCTGCCGCTGTACATGAACTTTGCCTGCGTCTTCGCCACCTGGTTCGGAGCGGAAACGGTGCTGTCGGTTTCCGCCCGATTCGCCCATCAAGGCATGGGATTCGTCTCGGGCGACCCTTTTGGCGCCTCAATGTGCCTGGTGCTCGTGGCCTTCTTTTTTGCCCGTACGTTTTATCGACTGGAATTGCTGACGATCGGCGATTACTACCATCTGCGGTATGGCAAAGTTGTCGAGGTCATTACGTCGGTGGGGATCGCCAGTTCCTACCTGGGTTGGACCAGCGCGCAGCTATCGGCTCTGGGAATCGTCATCAATGTGCTGTTTCCCGAGATCTCACTCAATACCTCAATTCTAATTGGGGCCAGCATCGTCACCGTTTACACCCTGTTTGGCGGCATGTGGTCGGTGGCGTTGACGGACGTCATTCAGACCGTGGCGATCGTTGTGGGGCTGATCATCGTCGCATTCCTGCTCGGCTCCCGGGCCGGCGGATTCGACGTGGTCATTGCCGCCGCTCACAAAGAGGGAAAACTGCACTTATTTCCGCATATTACCTCCGCGGCCTGGATGGTCTTTATTGGTGAATTCATCACGATGTCGCTGGGGTCTATTCCTCAGCAAGACGTGTTTCAGCGCGTCACGAGTGCCAAAAACGAACGGACTGCGTTTATTGGAACACTTCTGGGTGGTCTGTTCTATTTCTGTTTTGCGTTCGTGCCGATGTTTATCGCCTACTCCGCAACAGTTATCGATCCGACCTATGTGACGCATTTTCAAGCCGAGGATGCGCGCGAAGTGCAAAAGATCCTGCCGTCGCTGATCCTGAACAGTACTCCGATCTGGTGCCAGGTCCTGTTTTTCGGTGCGCTGCTGTCCGCGATTCTGTCCACGGCGAGCGGGACCCTGCTGGCTCCCGCGAGCGTCATTACCGAGAACGTGCTGCAACCGTTTACGAAACACTTCAGCGACAAGACGATGCTGTGGATCCTGCGAACTGTCCTGGTCCTGGTTGGAGTGGTCTCCACGACCATTTCGGTGAACTCGGAAGGGACGATGTATGAAATGGTCGAGAGCGGCTACAAGGTCACGCTCGTGGTCGCCTTCGTCCCCCTTGTCTGTGGCATCTACTGGCGGCGAGCGACCACTCAGGGCGCGATTCTATCAATCCTGCTGGCCGTCCCGATCTGGATCGGTTGCGAGTATTGGTGCATGGACGAAAGCAAACAATTGGAACTTGGCATGCAGGTCAATCTGTGGCGCTGTGTGCCGCCTCAGTTATATGGGCTGGCAGCCTCGTTCCTGGGATTAGTCGCGGGTTCGTTGTCGCCCCAATGGATCAAACACACGCAACCGGATGCCGCCGAGTTGGCCAAGAAACGGGGAACGACAATGGGGCACTAGGATTAGGACCCGCGCATCAATAACTGTCGGAAGTTGCCTACGGCCTTTCAGGCCATCGACGGGCAGGAGTGCCCATCCTACGGCACTTATTGGTGCGCAAATCCTTAGTCAGGAAAAGAACTCAGTCTGCTTCATGGAGTGCTCGGCACGCGTCTCGAACCAGACCGGAATAGGCTTCCGACCAACGACTTGCCGGATGCGGGATTCCGAACCAGAGACAGTTCTTCTGTCGCACGATCGGAGCGTAATTGGAATCGCCGGTACAGCGTGCGATCACATCAACGATTGACGCTTCAGGACTGTCGGGTGGGATGAACATCGCAGTACTATTCAATTTTGCATCGCCGCGCGCTGCAGCCGCATCTGGCATCAGGATCGGGAATGCCGCCGTTGACTTTGGATTTCCCAGCAGCGTACTTCTGGTCATAAAAATGTCGGGGGGTGCTGGGCCGAAGGACTCACAGGCTTTAGGCTGAATCTCCAATCCCAGCGATCCGAATAAGCTTGCCGCTCCGGCTCCAAAACCGATCAGCTTTTTCTTCTTCAAAGCCTGTATGATTGACGAATCCAACTCCAGGGGAGTGGCTCGAGGCAGCACCAGAATCAACACATCCGCCTCGGATGCCACGGCCTTTTTCAGTGAATTTGCCTTCAAAATCCGCTCAAACTTGTCCTTCCCACGCAGAATTTTGAACAATGGCGCCGCGAGTTCCGTGTCTTCGTCAGCAGAAAACACAACAAATTTGGCGTTTGCCGGCCGCGTTTTCGTCTGCGTTACCGCCGGATCCGCAACCGCAGTCGAGGAAAACATGGCGCAGACAATGCTCAAACTGATCAGAGACACGTTCGATCGTGTGAGAAATAAGTTCGATCGCATGATGGAAACTCGTGGAAATGAGACGAGGATTCAGACTTCGAGAGTTGAATGGAACGTGGGACCTCATTTCGCGTGACGCGAATCAATCGCGAACGGGCCGGAGTGTCCATCTTTCCAATCATCTTACTGTTTAAGTTCTTCGGCGCAACGGTTTGGAGCGCATTCAGGATCGGCGTATCAATAACTGTCGGAAGTTGCCGTCGGCCTTTCAGGTCATGGACGGGCAAGAGTGCCCATCCTACGGCCGACGCGGTACTGGTTGCAATCCGAAACGGTGAACCAGATAATCACTCCGCTCGGGGCAATTTTCACTGGAGCAAGAATCCGCGTTTTTCGCGTTTTGCATCCAAATGTTTTTCAACAGCACCAGGAGACTACAACATGCAGAGTCGCTCGATTTATTTCTCCATCGCAATTCTAATCGGTCTTGCCATGCCGTGTTTCGCGGCGGACTTGGCCAAGCCGGCCCGGACGGGCAAAGGACTGATGACGTTCGACACAGTTCCGGGTTGGGGACTTGTTGACGGAAAGTCCGCGATTGGTCCGACTCACGGTGCTGTCGTGATCGACAAAGCGGGCAACATCTACACCAGCGCTGACGTCGGCGTGTTTGTCTTCTCACCGGATGGCAAGGTGATCCGCCGCTTCCTGGGTGACGAGTATTCCAGGATGCATGACATGGAGATCCGTGCGGAAGCCGATGGCGAGTTCATTTATGCCGCTCGGAATGCCAATGCCGAAGGGATCAAGTTCAATGCCGAAACCGGCGCGATTGTTCTAAAACTTCCTTTTCCAAAGGAATCGGGACTGAATCTGAAGCAATTCAATCCTACGGCAATCACCGTGGCTGCTAATGGCGATATTTTTCTGTCAGATGGATATGCGAGCAATCACATTTTCAAATTTGACAAGACGGGGAAATATCTGAAGCATTTTGGGACCAAAGGGAACGATCTCAAGCAATTCAACACGGCTCACGGGATGACTTTGGACACACGCTACGAGCCGAATCGGTTGCTGATCTGTGATCGTAATCATCAACCCAAAGGACGTCTGCTGCATTACAGCCTGGACGGTGAATACATCGCCGAGGTGATCACAGGCCTCGGAATGCCCACTTCCGCCGCCGTGCAAGGGGATTATGTGTCGGTGCCAGACCTGCAGGGCCGGCTGGTGATTCTCGACAAGAGCAACGCAATCATTGCGACTGTGGGCGAAAACCCGGATCCCGCCAAAGGGAGCAGCTACAATATCCCACAAAGCCAGTGGGTCGAAGGAGCTTTTAGTGGCACGCACGGTTCCTATTGGGACAAAGAGGGCAACCTGTACGTCCAGGACTGGAACGTCTCCGGCCGCCTGATGAAGCTGGTCCGAGTCAAATAAGTTGGTTTAACCCTGAGCCACCGGCGAGGGCCTCGGCGATCGATTCGGTCGG
>JAQGHT010000940.1 GCA_028291565.1 Planctomycetaceae bacterium
TAGGCACTGTAGGGCTTCGCATAATGGGCTGCTGGCCGCCGGCTACTGAGGGGAAACGGCAGCATGATATTGTCGGGGACCGCGCCATGTGGTTTCGAACCCTGCCGCAGTTGATCGTGATAGTGCACCACTGACCCGAGAAATGGCTGATGCTGTTCGTGAATCGCAGTTTCTTCAACGGGAATACTTCCGACCGGCAATCCGGTCGTGGCATATTGCATCCCGTGAAAATTCCACGGATGAGATAACGACCGGACCACGGTCGTCCGATCCATCAATTGAGCCATAGCGGGCAAATGCTCACAGATCTGCAAGCCCGGCAATGTCGACGAGATCGTCTTAAAGTCGCCCCTGATCTCGGCGGGAGCATTCGGCTTCATGTCCAGAGTATCGAGTTGACTCGGACCGCCGAACAAATAGAGCAGGATGACGTTCTTGGCTGAGCCAAATCCCGCACTCTTGGCGGGCTTTTTGAGAGAACTCGGTTCTGTAGCCCCCATCGCCTGAGCCAATGCCGGCATTCCCAAGCCACACAAACTCAAACTTCCAGCGGTCAGCAAATCACGGCGCGTCACACCATCACAGAGCCGTTTCGCACCGCCCCACATCCGCAACATGGCTGTCTCCTGAGAGAACTCCGAGTCACCATCCATCGACATTCATTGATGATTCTAGCGTATTTAGGCGATCGACTCCAGAGGACGTCGCGTGAGCTCGGCGAAACTTCGCCGTCCCAGTCAACGAATCCGGCAATGATCCACCGGCTACGGAGGCCCATGCAATGTCACGCTTTCAACAGCGGCAGCTTAGGAAACTCACCGGTCAGCACCTGCTTCGCGGGACAACCGAGCCAGCCTTCCAGTAATGTGGCATAGATTTGACGGAAATCTGTGTGAAAAATCATGTCACCGTCTCCGAGTTTTTCCAAACTTGGATGCTGTCCGACGACTCCCCCTTTTACCGGGGCTCCCTGCACGAACAGGCAATTCGCCGCTCCGTGATCTGTCCCGGCACTGGCATTTTCATCGGCTCGTCGTCCGAATTCGCTATACACGAGCACAACCACTTTGTCAGCCAGACCGAGCCCCGCTAGATCCTGCTGGAAGGAAGCCAGACTCGTCGCCAATTCATTGAGCAGGTTTTGATGTGAATCGGCCTGGGCCGAATGCGTGTCGTATCCGCCATGAGAAACCGTGAGAATGCGAACACCCAAACGGCCAGACAAAATCTGCGCAGCTCGCTTCAGCTGATTGGCCAAATCGTTATTAAAATACTCAACGGATGATTTGTACTTCGAAGTGGCCGCGTTCAACTTGTCGGCAGCTCTGTATACTGCAGCGGACTGTTGACGAACGAAATCGACCGGTTGTAATTCGCCACCACCTGATGTACTCAGCTTGCGACGCAATTTGCTCGCGAGATCTTTCGATTCCGCTTGGGACGCGAATGTATCGAGCTGCGAAACGACTGGCGCAACAACTTTCTCGGCCTGCAACGCTTGGGGCAAGGTCCCTGTCAAAGCGAGACCGCTTAGCGGAACCTCGTTGCCCGGAACAGGCAACTGATCCAGAAACTTGCCCAGCCATCCGCTACTTGGAACGATCTTATTCGTGCTGGCCGTGTGCCAGATCTCCATTGATCGGAAGTGCGACCGATCGGGTTCTGGATAACCCACTCCCTGCGCAATCGCCACTTGGCCCGCGTCGAACATTTTGGCCAGCGGCCCCAGTGCCGGATGCCAGCGCAACTGGTCATTCAGCTTGAGACCCGCTTCTTTGGAAATCGCCAGCGAAGGACGGAGTTTGTAATAGAGGGGATCCTCAAACGGAATGATGGTATTCAGACCGTCGTTGCCACCGTTCAATTCCACCAGGACCAGAACATGGTCGTTTTGATCCGCCAGTGCCGATTCGGCAGCCGCCTGAGCCAGTAGTCGTGACGGGAGTTGACTCAGCGAAACATACGACAATCCCGCCAGGCTATAACCCAGGAATTCGCGTCGCGTCGATTGCATGATGTACCGTCCTATTGATGCTGAGAGTCTTTCCTCGCCCCTGAGCTCGCTAATGCGCCCTAAATCGCTTGATATTCCGGCAATCCCCACATGATGGCTAACAATTGACGCGTCCGATCCTGGCGAAAGCCCAGGTCATCTCGAAACGTTTCCAGTTGTGGGCCTTCTTCGTTTTGCACAATGAATTCTTCAAATTCCTTCCGAGTCGCACCAGGAATCTCCCCTTGAAACACGATTTCCACGAGCCTCCCGACGACGGTTTGCGGCGTGTTGAGCTCCGCAGGAACGAGTTCTTCCAGCGGCAGATGCGGTGACCAGGGATTGTCGCCCGCATTCAAGTTGGCAATGTCTTCTGCGAATTCAACGCGCCCTGCCAGAGTGCTCGAATTGATCCATTTGCGGCCTCCGTCCCAACCTTTGACGTTGGGCGGCGCCAGCAATTCCTGCCCCATCGCCGACAGAGAATCGAGATGCTCTGCGGTTGGCTTGCGAACTTTCCACGTTCGCAATGTGCCAACGAGGAATTCAATCGGACTGGCGACTTGCTTTCGGTAGCAGGCGTCACTCAAAAAGTAATCCGACAGAAACAATTCGCGGAGGAACCACTTGATGTTCAAATGCCCGCGATTCAGGACGTCAGTCGCTTCTGCAATGACTTCCGGTGCCGGATCAGGAGTCGCAAAAAACTTGAGTAGTTTTGTGGCGATGAATTTGGGCGTCGCTGGCTGCGCCAACAGGATGTCGAGAATATCGCCACCATCGAATCGCCCTCGTTTGCCCAGGAACTGTTTGACGTCGGTGTCATGCACTTCGGCATTGAACGCGAAGTTGATACCGTCACGATGCCAGCCCGAGAACGCCCGAGCCGCTGCCCGAACGTCCTTCTCTGTGTAATTTCCGATCCCACAGGTGAACAGTTCCATGACCTCGCGAGCAAAATTTTCATTCGGATGCTCTTTGGTGTTGGATTCATTGTCCAACCAGACAATCATGGCCGCATCTTTCGCCACGGCATGGATCAGAGTCCGAAAATCGCCCCACGCATGTTGGCGGAGCAGGCCAATCTGACGCAGCATCAGTTGTGTGTCTTCAACTTTATTAATGCTGGTGGCAAAATGACCATGCCAGAACAACGTCAGTTTCTCGCGAAACGGATTCGCGGTGGTCAACATGCGGTGCAGCCACCACGCTTGACTAGTGCCAGTGTCCGTGAAATTGGCGAACTGACAGTTCAGAGTTTCAAACAGCTGATCGTATTGAGATTGTTCTTCGGGAAGGTCTCGGAACAGCTGCTCGACAGTATCTTCCAAGCCCAGCTGGACGGCGGAATCAATGGCTGCGGGATTCGCACCGAATCCGGTGCGGCGCAATAAATGAGCCGCCCATTTTCGATCGAATGGTTTCGTCGGCCCAGGTGAAAACGGTGCAAAGAAGGAAGTCGATGGGGCCATGCCTCAGGATCTCCGCAAGTCACTGCAAGCGAACTACCCGCAGTCAAAAACACGAACGTGCCAGCGGGAGATCATACCACATTTTGCACGCCCGCAAGAGGCGAACCACCTTTCGGTAACCCTCCGCCACCGGGCTTGCCCGGTGGGTCCACGGCTTTTGCACTACTCCTTGTTTTCTAGGCCTTGATTTCTATGGTGTCGCAGTCAGTAAAGCAAATCGCAATCCCACGGAGATCTCCCAGTTCAAGCGTTGTGGAAATTGAATGGGACTGATGGGACACATGGGACTGATATGTCCTCTGTGTCCCATCAGTCCCATACCGCGCACTCCCGAGGCAAAAATGGACATTTACCCGAATGATCGCAGGATTCTCGTCGCAGCTGAAACGGAAGTCGGCCAGAATTCTCCTCTATTAGCGTTAATTAGCGGAGATTAGTGTTCCAACTTCTGAATTCTCGAAAGGTGTGCGACAGACTCATTGAAGACGGCTGAATCAAGGAAAAGAGAATTCAAATTTGGGGAACACTAATCTTCGCTAATAACCGCTAATTCAAACGAAAAGGAAGACGCCGTCCTGCCTCAAAATCTCTGCCCAAAATCGGAATCGCTTGTCTTAACCGACCGGGAATTTCAGGCAATGATCGGCGAAACGACGTGCCCGGCCACGTCCGTTAAACGGAAGTCTCGGCCGTTGTAACGGTAGGTCAGTTTCTCGTGATTCAATCCCATCAGGTGCAGGATCGTGGCGTGCAGATCGTTGACACTCACGCGATCGACAACCGCCTTATGACCGATCTCATCGGTCGCCCCGTGATGGACTCCACCCTTGATGCCGCCGCCCGCCATCCAGACCGTGAAGGCCAGTGGATTGTGGTCTCGACCCGTGCCACCTTTCTGGACAATCGGCAACCGGCCAAACTCGCCACCCCAGATCACCAAAGTGGAATCTAAGAGCCCGCGTTGCTCGAGATCGGCCAGCAGCGCGGCAATCGGCTGATCCGTTTCGGCGGCGAAACCACTGTGATTGGCCTTGATGTTTGAGTGACCATCCCAGCTCAATTCATTGTCCATCCCGCCACTGTAAATCTGAACGAACCGCACACCACGCTCGACCATTCTGCGGGCAGTCAGACACTGCTTCGCAAAGTGCGTCGCTTTGGGATTATCCAGACCGTACAGCTTTTGGGTGGCGTCCGATTCTTTTGCCAGATCAATCGCTTCCGGAGCCGCCATTTGCATTCGATAGGCCAATTCAAAGGATTCAATCCGCGCCGCCAGATCGGGCTCGAACGGTCCCTGATCAAGCTGGCGTTGATTCAACTGCTT
>JAQGHT010000960.1 GCA_028291565.1 Planctomycetaceae bacterium
ACACGAAGACCGCATTGGGATCGCCCTGCGTGTCGAGATTCAGCGTTCCGGTCAATGTGGCTCCGGCGCCGAAACGATAGACGCCCGGAGTGAGCGTTCGCCCACCCAGATCCAGCCCCGTCAAATCCGTCGTGAAAGGCATTGCGCCGAGTGTCGTGTATGCGTTTTTGACATCCGTATCAGCCTGAGACGCGGTGGCATCTCCATTATGGACCGTGCCGCTGATTGTGCTGCCTGTATTCGTGAACACGGCAGCCGGGAAGAGACCGACATCTCCGATGAGATTGCTGGTGGTCGCCGTGACGGCTCCGCCTGCAAACACGGCAAAGCTCGCTGCCGTCCCCAGAACGCCGGCCGGGCTTGTGGGTGGCGGAACCACCGTGGTTTCCCCACTCGTCGCGGTTGCCGTGACGAAACGTCCGTTGGGTACCGTGGTTGCGAGAGTCGTGCTGAAGCGGACGTTGCCGCTGGCACTCGTTGTCACGTTGGCGAAGCCCAGGAATGTCTGTCCCTCACCATGATCGGTCCCGCTGGCGGTGGGACTGGAAAAGAACTCCAGTCGGTAGGCCGTGTTGGCGCGGCTGTTGAGCGTACCTGTAATCGTCGTGCTGACGGAGTCGCTCGTGACGGACGCCAGAATGGGGAAATTCTGCAGTAAGTTGGGACCGTTGTCGCCATCGCCATCAATGGAGTCGTTGACTGTGACACCGTCATCTGCCGGAAATGTTCCTGTCGCGACGAGATCGATGCCTACCCGAGTCGCAGGGCTCGTGAGACCATTATTGAAAATTGAGTTCCCGAGAATTGCATTTCCGCTGTTCTGGGGATTGACCGACGCATCGCCGAACACCGCCACACCGCCGGAGCCGTTGTTCGTGATCGTATTGCCTGCTCCGGCCGCTGTTCCGCCAATCTGGTTGTTTTGCACTCCCAGACCACCATTCCCCTGCAGTGCCACGCCGTGAAATCGGTTTCCGACCGCCGTCACACCATCCGCGCCGACGCCAATGAAGTTCCCCCGAATCACGTTGTTCTGAGAACCCGTATCGAGGTTGATGCCGTCGGAATTGCCCCCAACGACATTTCTCGCCGCCACCGCCGTCCCACCAATCGTATTATTCAGGCCCGCATCAATTCCGATTCCGAAACCACTGGTCGCGCTCACGCCCGCATTGCCCGCGGAGTTGGTTCCGATGAAATTGCCACTGATCGTATTGCCATTGGACTGCACCAGGATTCCAGTCCCGGAAAAGGCATTGATCACCAGGCCGCTGATGTTGGAACCGCCCGACCCCGCGCCGAGAATCAATCCGTCCGCTCCCAGTCCGGCGCTGGCGCCACTCAACTGGATCCTCAAGACCGCATTGTCACTGTTGGTCAGTGTGTTCGAGCTGGTCCCCAACTGCGTGTAACCATTGATGGCCACTGGTTTCGCGAGGGTTGGCAATGGCGTCGTTGGAGAGATTGTCTGGACGCCCACGCCAAGAATGGCGAAATTGATGGTGTCATTACTGCCGTACGTTCCAATTGAGGTCACGTCGGCATCGACGTTTGCTCCGCCATTGATCGAAGCGATCGCCTCTCGCAGGGTAACAAGACCGTCCGGAGCGATTGTATCCGCGGCGCTGGTCACCACGATGGTTGACAACACGAGCCGTTCTTCCAGACTCTCAATGCAATGAAGAAAGGACATGGTTTTAAAACGGCGACGGATCGTACTTGGTGCGAGAGCTGACTTCTGCGTCACTCGGCAAAACAAAGCTCGAACGAAGTTTGACCAACTGTGAGTCAACATGGGCGTGGGCCGATCCTGTAACCGTAAGAGTGAAAAACTAGACTTCTGTCATCGAGCGGCATCAATGGGCGCGACTCGATCAACCGAAATCCTGTGATGCGATTTGCATTTGAAGACGTTTCAAGCGGTACTGCACACTTAAGTCGTGCTTGAGCCTCGTCTCTGTGTCTGATCTGAATCTGATTTTTGAACGTGGTGAGCGTACGCGTCCGAATTTGTGACGTGGGACGCTTTGGGTACACCAAATGAATGGAAATTCACGATGTGAGTCGGCCGGGACGAACAAGTCCAAAAAGACATCACGAGCGACGTGGAACTCGAGAATACCTGCCTGAATAGCAGGACAATTCCGAGTATGACTCAGAGGGCATAACGAGAGTGCAGCCGGAAAGATCCGCTGCGATAAACAAAGCCCATCAGATTGAGTCAGTGAGTACGGGTTTTACGACAGGAGACCGCCAGCTTCCGATCAATTCGCCCGCAACCTGCATGCTAGACTTCACTTGCACATGATATAAAGCATTCAATGATTCCCTGAAGCACGAATCATACCGCAGCTGGACCGACGGGAGCGAGAGACCAACGTGGCGCGAGGTTTTTGCCGAAGAAAGACTCGATTCCCAAGCATGGATCCTTCAATGTACTGCGTGTCCCACGAATTCAGATGTCGAGTATGTTGCTCTTTCGCCCACAATTGAACCTGTTTTCATATAAATAGGTCCAGACGTACGCAAACACAGTAAATATCTACATTTAAATAATGTTTTCAAATGGACAGATTCTGTAACGGACTATCCTTTTGGGGATGCGCGAAGATCGATCACAGTGAGTTCCCGCACGCCAACGCCTACGTGGCTGGAAGTATCATCCAAGACGTCGAAATGCTTCAATCGTAGTGTCTTGAGAAAACTTGATGGACCCCGATGAGGAGTTCACAGCGTGAAGGAGCTGCTGATTCAAAGCGTACTCCCCTTCAAATGCTCAATGAATTCGCCAGACAGTTCTGTTCGACGACGGGCATTACCGTCTTTGAATTCGGTGAATCACCTGTCGTTCGATGATGGCCCAATCAGAGCCGGGGAGACCAGAGGAGTTCGAACAGCAAAAGGCTTCGTCAGCGCAACGCATCCTGCACTCCAGCTTTTTTCTCGCTGTTTTTCAGTACTACAGCGGTTTAACTTTGGATCTGCCGGTGGTATGACTCATTTCCGAAAACCGGAACACGCAAGGTTAAACTGCGATAGCGTTGGAAAGACCATGAGACCGAGCGGAAGGCCAAAGAAAGAGGCCCGACCTCTTGTGTGCGTCTGAACAGATCATTAACGCCAGTCCCTGTTCTGCATCGATGCTTCGAGGCAGAACAGAGGACCGCCGAGTCGTGTCGTTATTACTATGGTGATCCATGCGGAATTCGACGGATTCCCAGTTCAAAGTCGCCCGACATGATATTGGTCGTGTCGGCAGTATGTCCCAGACCGAGAACGTGTCCCAATTCGTGCATCACAACCGTCAGCAGGTCCATCTTTCCGAACGCTGGACTGCCGCCGGTTGCTTCCATTTCCGTCGCTGTCAGCTTGATCGGGAACGCTTTGTCCGACTTTGAACTGCCGTCGACATACCACCCAAAGCCCGCAGCGTTTTGATCGATGCTGATCACATTTTTTGATCTGACCGCCAGTTCGCCTCCCGGCAGGCTTTGGACTCCAAAGTGAATGTTGTTCAGAGCCGCTAGTTGACTGGAACTGAGGCCTGTGGCTTTCCAGCGGGCGATGGCTTGCTTGGCAACACTTTGCAAGTCTTTCTCGGACAAAGTTTGACTGACGGGGTTCGCCGCAGGTTGAGACATCCCTTCGGGTGGCGCGACCTGTTCAATTCGAACGGCGTCGGCGATGACGTACCCGTTGGCCCCGGCCGACGTCAACTTCACAGTAATTGTTCCATTCGCCGAAATGGACCCGAATGAAGCCGAAATGATCTGCCAGGCGGTCGTTCCCGATGTGTTCGTGGTGAAACTGTTGGGTGCCACCTTCTGATTCACGAGGACTGTTTGATCAGCCAAACCTGTCCCGGAAATCGTAAACGATGCATTGGTAGCTCGATCTTTGCCGGCCTGATACGATACGGCGATCTGATAAGTCCCGGGTTGCAAGCCTGTAAACGTGTAAGTCGCCGTGTCAACGTCCGCCGTGGCAAACTCCGTGTCACCCTTCTTCGCAATCTTGATGCCGTTGTCGTATGCCGTGGCCTGATACTTCGTCGCGTTGGGGCTCGCATATCGCAGATCGCCGAGGTTTCCGGCTGGACTTTTAGTCGAACTATCTTTCCAGGTTCCAGTCTCTGAGTACCCCATTCCCGAGGAATTATCGATGATTACCGCAGGCGAAGCGACAAACGCCGAAACAGTGATTGAAACCACCGCGGTGTTGCTGTCAGACTCGCCATCGTTGGCTTTGAACGTGAAGCTGTCAGGCCCGGTATAGCCAGGACTCGGCGTGTAGGTATAGTCGCCCGTCGCGGCATTCGTCACGACAACGGTTCCGTGAGCCGGATTGACGACGATGCTAGAGGTGAGAGTTGTGGAATCGCTATCGGTCGCGACAAGCGTGCCTGAGCTTGCTACATCTTCAATCACCGGCAGATTGCCGGCGGATGCAACCGGAGGGCTATTCACAGCCGTCAAGACTACGTCGTTGCCATTAGTACCGCCGGCATAGGTGATTTGCAGGCTCCGGCCATTAAAATTGATCAACGCTCCTTCGTCCAGGCCATTGAACTTCCCGACGATCCCGTCATTCCCGTCATTGTTCACAATCACAAAACTGTTATGAGTCGCAGGGACGAAGCTGCCCGAGAGGACCAGTTTCTGCCCGGCGAGATTGATGCTGCCTGACGCGTTGAGTTGTGTGTAATCAGTATCAGCTTGTAAACCGTTGATCGCAATGAGCAAATCTCCGCCGAGCGCAACGGAACTCGCCGCGACATCGATTCCTGATTGAGTCGGCTTCACGGCATGCGGCGAAATTCCTGGATCAAGCAACAGCGATCCGCCATCGGTATTGACCTGTCCGCCGCTGAGTACCACGTCGCCGCCACTGACAAGTTGCATATTCGTGGCCGCAGGACGCGTGACGTTCACCGCAACTGTGATCGTGCCGCTGGAACTATCCCCGATGTTCAGCGTACCTGCAGTGATGAGGTCGAGTTCCGCATCGCTCAA
>JAQGHT010000964.1 GCA_028291565.1 Planctomycetaceae bacterium
TGGAGCGGGAGGTTTACGGACGATTGTGATTTTCGTCGTGTCAGCAATTCGCCGGCCGCCAATGTTGCGGTCAACCGTGTCCCAGACGATCCGATGCGGGTCGGCCAACGTGAAGACTTCGGTGCCAGACGCCACCTGGCCCTCTGCGGTCACGCCCGTCGAGTGCAGAATCCAGGATTCTCCCTGCTGCTGGAAGGATCCATGAGAGTAACCTCCCTCGGAATCGAACGTCCAGATTTTCAAGTGGCCTGAGATCGGATCATAGCCGATGCGTTGCGTTCCGGTGATCAGTTCGCGACCGGCCGCCCGCACAGAAAAATCGCGGAGCAAATAATTGCCGGATTGATCCCAACGACAGAAAAAATGAAACTCGGAATTCGGACCTTCATGCAGCCAGTCACCGAGCATCCACTTCAACAGGCCGACCTGCTCGTGCCGCAGCAAGGGTTTGCCGGGACTCGCAATCTCACGCAGACTCGCAATGAGCCAGCGATCTCCCTCTTTGGCGCAGACCAGGCTGCATTGTCCCGCTGTCGCGTGATCCGCTGGAGTCCGCTGGAATCGAGTCGTTCCCTGGATTTTGACGATCCCCGGTGCGATGGGTCGAATCACATCGAAGGTCACGCTGACAATCGATTCCGGATTCGTTTGAAAGAACCCGGTAAACTCTTTCTCAATCGCATCGCGTCCATGAAAGAGGGCTTCTTTCAGATCGAGATATTCTCCGTCCACGGTAAACACGGCTGCGAATGCCTTGGCGTTGTGATGCAGATACGCCTGGGCAATGGAATCACTGACTTTTCGAATGGCGGCGTCGTTATCTGGAATTCGAGTTCCCGGCGGAGGTGGCACCGAAGGACCTTTGCCATTCGCCGCGAGTTTTGACGAGACCGCGCGAATCTGACTTCGAGGCACGCCTGTGGGTTTCGGGTTATCGTCCGCCCAGCCAACCAGCGCGGCGCCGACTGCCATCAACAGCGACAGAGATACTCGTATTCGTTGCATCACACCGATCCTTCGTTGTGCTTGCGGAGACTCATTTTTGCTCGAACTGGCCGGAAACATCGGGTTTTGCGCCATCGCACGACTTGATCAGGCGAGCGGCAGGCAATTGCTGGACCAGCTGGCCCGCACGACACATTTCTCGTTCCCGCCCACCCCGAGGACTGCTTGACACGAGAATCTTGGAAATCCCACCAAATCTTCTGCGTATCCCTGAGATCGGCTCCGCCGTAATTTCGTCAGGTTCACCTGAGGGTTTCTCAGGCTTGGCGCGGATTATCGCTCGACTCGCATTTTGCCGCAAGATGGATGCGATTCAGAGAGTTACTACGGTGGGCGCACACATTCGGTTGACGCCAGACGCTCGCCCGCGATTTGGCTGGCCACACTCTGCCCAGGATTTGAATACGGCATTATAATGCGCGCTTGATGCCCGGAATTGGCCACGTGAAGGCTCGGCAATTTCCGAGGCATCGCCGTTCCGAGCCTTGTCGGTTGCTTTACAAATAACATGTCACAATCGGTCTGTGACGTGACACGGCGGTGAGTCTCGGACGGACCCGCCGACAGGGCGAATCGGTGGCACGTGTTTCTCGTTTTCCCAAATGAAGGGGTTTGCATGTTTCTCTGGTTATGTCGTTCGTTACGGGTGTGTGCCATCGTGGCGGCAGTCCTGGTGGTTCCCGTTTTCCAGTCCGCGATTCTGGGCGAGGAGGCCGTTCCGGTGAAACCCGTGCGACTGATCTTTGATACGGATATGGGGAACGATATTGATGATGCTCTGGCATTGGGTGTGATCCATGCCCTGCAGTCGCGTGGTGAGTGCCAGTTGCTGGCTGTCACGGTCAGCAAGGACAATGAATTCGCGGGACCATTTTGCGATCTCGTGAATACATTCTATGGACGGGGCGAGATTCCGATCGGGGTGGTGAGGAACGGGAAGACTCCGGAAGACAGCCGCTATATTCAACAGCCCGCCAAGGCGGAAGACGGCGGCCAGCCGCGCTATCCGCACAAGCTCAAGAGCGGTAAAGATGCACCCGAAGCGGTCGGACTGTTACGACAGGTTTTGAGCCAGCAGCCAGATGGATCCGTGGTCATGGTCGTCGTCGGTTTTTCGACGAACGCTTCCCGCCTGTTGGATTCGCCGGCTGACTCGCATTCTCCTTTGAAAGGTCGTGAACTGGTCGCCCAGAAGTGCCGTCTGCTATCGATGATGGCCGGTCATTTTCCCGAACAGGGACGCAACAAGGAATACAACGTCTACATTGACGCGCCGGCAGCAAGCAACGTGTTCGCGAACTGGCCTACGCCGCTAGTCGCCAGTGGGTTCGAAATCGGACAAGCCATTAAGTTCCCGGCGATCAGCATCGAACGGGATTTTCTGTACGTCAAATATCATCCGTTGCGTGAGGCTTATGGCCTGTATCAGACAATGCCCTATGATCGCGAAACGTGGGACCTGACCAGCGTGCTGTACGCCGTGCGTCCGGACCGAGGCTACTTCGGCCTGTCTTCGCCGGGGAAAATTCACGTCGACGACAAACAGATCACACAGTTCACTGCAGACAAAGCAGGCCAACAGCGATTCCTTACCGTGAATCCCGAACAAATCGCCCGAGTTCGCGAAGCCTTGATCCAACTCGCCAGCCAGCCACCGGCACATTAACGCGGACGTCTAAACATCGTCCAAAACCTGGCGCACCTTCCTGGCCAGAGACAGCGGTGAGTACGGTTTTTGCAGGAATGCGACCTGCTCTTTCAACAGACCATGCCGCACGACGGCGTCGTCCGTATAGCCGCTGGTGAACAGGACTTTCATTTGCGGAAACAATGGCCGCAGCTCTTCGGCCAACTCTGGCCCGCCCATGCGGGGCATCACCACGTCCGTCATCAGAAGATTGATTTCGCCATGGTGCTGCCGCACAAGTTCCAGCGTTTCTTTGCCACCGTTCGAAGCCAGGACATGATATCCCTTGCTCCGCAAAATGGTCACGGCCAACCCGCGCACATTATTATCGTCTTCAACTATCAGGACTGTTTCGGTACCACATCCGCCTGTTCGTAGGTCGGGGCTATTGGACACAGATAGGGTTTCAGGCACGGCAGGAATGTAGAGTTTGAACGTCGTGCCAAATCCTGACTCGCTGTAGACTGCGACATGGCCGCCGCTTTGTTTGATAATGCCAATCACCACTGACAGTCCCAATCCCGTCCCTTTTCCGATTTCTTTCGTCGTAAAGAATGGTTCGAAAATCTTGGCCTTCACTTCGTTCGTCATTCCGCAGCCCGTGTCAGTCATCGACAACATGACATATCGGCCCGGTTGAATTTCAGGACGCACACTTGAGTATTCCTGATCCACCTCAACACACCGAGTTTCAATAGTCAGTCTGCCCCCTTTGGGCATTGCGTCACGGGCATTGACCGCGAGGTTCATCAGGACTTGCCCCAACTGCCCCGGATCAATTTGGACTTTGCTGAGCTTCGGATCGAGTACCGCGGTGAGCAAGACATCTTCCCCGATCAGCCGGCGCAGCAGCTTCTCGGTTTCCCGAACCACCTCGTTCAAGTCCAGCACTTTCGGTTCCAGGACCGACTTTCGGCTGAATGCCAACAATTGTCGGGTCAGAGCGGCCGCGCGTTCACCCGCGTCACTAATGGCCAGCAGAGGTCCGCGCTGCGGGTCATCCAGTTTCAGCATGTCCAATAGAATTTCACTATAACCAAGAATGATGGTCAACAGGTTGTTGAAGTCGTGGGCCACACCGCCGGCCAGTTGCCCCACGGCTTCCATTTTTTGAGCCTGGTGGAATTGAGCTTCCAAGGTCTTTCGCTCAGTGACATCCTGGACCAGACAAAGTGTTCCCTTGAAGCCCCCAGCTTCATCCATCAGAGGCGTATTGAACCACTCGCAGATGATCGTGCGACCACTTTTTGTCAGATTTTCATTAACCGAGTGGGCTTCCATGTCGCCAGATCGAATGCGGCGGAAAATCGTCTCCGCTTCATCCCGAAACGAAAGCGGAATCAGCTTTTCGTATGGCGGCACCGCGCCAAGCATCTCGTCTTTAGTGTATCCGAAGATCCGTTCCGCGGTGGAATTCCAATCAACAAGACGCAATTCGGCATCGAATAATACATAGGCCAGAGGCATTCTCGCGATGTGCAATTGCAGCCGAGACAACAATGCGTCCCGCTCAGAAGCGAGCCGCCGTTTTTCGGTGATGTCCTCAATGACCCCGACCACTCGGGCGACTTGGTCACCTTCCAAAACCGGGTAGCCTCTGATCCAGACCCACCGCAACGTTCCATCAGGCCGCAAAATGCGACATTCAGCGTCAATATAACCCGTTTGAAACATCACCTGATTCACACTCAGCATCATTTCCAGATCGAGTGGGTGAATGCCTTCCATATAGGATTGCGGGTTGTCAATCAGGGTCTGACAAGACCGCCCCCACATCGTTTCGTAGCCGGGACTGACGTACAGAACCTTGTTTTCTCTGGCGTCTAACATCCAGAGAACTTGACCGATGTGAGCCGTCAATTCTCGGAATCGCGCTTCGCTGCCCTTCAACGCCTCTTCCTCAGCCTTACGTCCAATTCCCAAAGCAATTTGATTCGCCAGCGGTGCCATCGCCTCGAATACGACATCCGAGAATGGCTTGCGAGCGAACATCCCTAGAACACCGACGACCTTGTCTTCCAGCGTCAAAGGGAAACCTAGGAATGCCGTCAAGCCTTCCCGCCGAGCCCACTCCGGGTCCGTGATGCGAGGATCGTGAACAACATCATTCGTAAAATGCGGCCGCCCGTCTGCCGCGATTTGCCCAATGTGGTATTCACCGACAGCGACACTGCCAAACCGCCCATCAAGAGCAGTATACATTCCAGCACTGGCCTGGAGTTTCAGCACATTCGTTTTTTCCTGTAAGGTCCAGATGCGGGCAAAGGCTCCACTCAGGTTACTGACGAGAAATTCCGTACATTGCTGCAGCATCTCGCGCAGCGCCCCCCCCCGAATCAGCGCCCGGCCGATATCAGCGCTCAACGAAGCGAGAGCCGCCCGTTCAAGACGTAAACGTTCGACCTGACGACGCTCAATGGCATAGCGGATTGTCCGCCGCAGCGTCCCATTGACGACCCTGTTTTTCACCAGGTAATCCTGAGCCCCGGCGTGGACCGCTTCGAGTGCCAAATCCTCATCATCTCTCGCCGTCATGATCACGACGGGAACCTCGGGCATTGCAATCAGGAGTTTGACCAGAGTATCCAGTCCCTGACTGTCTGGTAGACCCAGGTCCAGCAGAACCACGTCGACTCCGCCTTCGACCAACACTTTGATCGCGTCCGCCAAGCGTTCCACATGCCGCATCCGAAATTCGGGATACTTCTCGACGACATCGCGCGCCAGTAACACATCGGTCGGACTGTCTTCCACCAGCAGAACATTGACTTCGGCTCTGATATTCATTTCATTCTCTTCCCGGCAGCGTGACCACCGCAAACCAGAAGGTCTCGATACTGTTCACGACTTCGGCGAACTTCTCAAAATCCACCGGCTTGACGATATAACAGTTGGCGTGCAATCCATACGCTTTCAGGACGTCAACCTCGCTTCTTGAGGTTGTCAGGACGACAACCGGAATACGCTTCAGCGACTCGTCGGCCTTAATCTGGGCCAGAACTTCGCGTCCATCCATTTTGGGCAGATTGAGATCGAGCAGAATCAGGCTGGGACGCGGCGACGCGGCATACTTCCCCTCTTGGCGAAGAAACGCCATGGCCTCGACGCCGTCCGTAACGGTGTGCAACGTATTGACAAGTTTCGAACTTTCGAGTGCCTC
>JAQGHT010000974.1 GCA_028291565.1 Planctomycetaceae bacterium
CCAACCAGGGATGGCCTTGTGGCGCAAGAAAAACTGTTCGTTTGGATGTTGGGGAACGCGCAGACCGCGACGGAATTCTTCCGGATCCCACTCGATCGCGTGATGCAAGTGGGAGTGCAGGTAGAACTGCAAGATCCCTCAGCGCGATATTTCGCGAGAAATACGGACACTTTCTCCGATCCCCGCCACCGGGCTTGCCCCGGTGGGGCCACTGCCTATGCACTACGCTTTTTCCAGGGTTCAAGTAGGGCATAGGCCGTTGAACCACCCCGGCGAGCGGGGTGGCGGGAGATTCGCGAATAGCCACGAAATACGGCACAGGAACTGCTTGTTCAACTGGCCGTTTAGCGACCAGCCTGAGTGCCGATCGATCACTATGCCAGCGCGATAATTCAACTAATCTCATCACTTGCCCGGCCATTGTATTAGAATCAAACACACGGTCGTTTTGCTCTTCTGTCAATGATCGTTCCGCCAACCCTGTTTGCCGAGGTTTACAACTCAAACAATACAGCAAAAGACCTCAAATCACCTGAATTTGCATCATTTTCCAGTTTTGACTAACGATTTTGCAGATTTTTCATATTGCGGAACGAGACCTGCAGTTATTGCCGCTATCGGGTGAATTGATCGCCACTCTTCAAAATCGCAGCGATCCGCCGCCTCAAATGGAACTGTGCGCGGCGCCACCCTTCAGGATTCATTCACGAACTCAGGGAGGAATGCTCATGCTGGTCCTAAGCCGTAAGCTGAACGAAGAAATCATCATCGGGGACAACATTCGCGTCAAGATTCTCGAAATCAAAGGCAACCGCGTGCGTCTGGGGATTTGCGCTCCTGACCAGGTGCCTGTGATGCGAGAAGAACTGTTCGCCGCAATGTCTGGTGCTTCCAGCCGCGAAATGGAATTCGAATTCGCCGGGGTCGGCGGTTGAATTACCAAATTGAATTACCAATTCGAGAGGAATTCATTGAGCGGGGCACGGTGTTGGAGAGCAGGTTTCCCGCCAATTTCCCGTGATCTGGCAGACTCAAAATCGGTGCTGCAGGTCACTTGAGATCCCGAATACGAATATTCTTGAATTCCGCCCACATCGGTTTTCCGGCGTGCAATTGAAGCGCCAGAATGCCGTCAGTAAGGGCCTGTTGGGGGCTGTTGTCGGTGAAGTCCAGAATCAGCACGTCATTCAGATAATGCTGGATGTGATTTCCCTTTGCGATAATGACAACGTCATTCCAATCGCTCAGCTTGAAGAGTTTTTCAAAGCCGGCTTGATCAATCAAGCTGGACTTGATCACTTTCTTGCCATCTTTTTCCCAAGTTGCAACTTCTCCCGCGAGACAAACTCGGCCGCGTGGGCCGCCTTCGTCGTAGATAAAGCCGGAGACATTGGGAAGCGTGACTTCGTTTCTTAGTTCGTGTTGATATCCGCGGACCACCCACGAATTGCTGACTTTACCGTCCGTAATGTGCTTTGAACGGTATTGAATTCCCGAGTTATTGGTGGCATTACACCGGAACGACAATCGCAATTCAAAATCTTTTGTCTTCCCATCTTTCCAGATGATGAAGGTGTTGCCTTTGGCGGAATTCTCAACGGTTGTTTCACCGTGAATCACACCGTCTTTGACGCTCCAGAGTTTGGGATCGCCATTCCAGCCACTGAGATCCTTGCCGTTAAAAAGCGACTGCATACCTGCTGTTTCGGGAGGCGCCTTGACGGCAGCATCGAATCCAAACACGCTAGCGGGGATGAACAGCACAGCCAGTAATATCACGTTGCGAATCATGTTTTCTCCAGGATTTGGAACCATTCGATGACTGACTTGCTGTGACCGCATGAATGCTACTTGCGCGCAGCCTGGACAACCTCCTGGAACTGGCGGAAGGGGACTTTGCGAATTTCATTGCTGTCAACAAGTGTTTGCCATTGGTGTATCCGATCGCGAGCATGGCTGTCAAATTGCCAATCAATTTGATGCTCAGCCCGCAACGTGATGCCTTCTCCAATCGATGCCTGCATGGTGACTTCACCGGGCATCAATCCGCGTTTTCGCAGGCTTTCATTAAGCGTCAATCGCGGTCCAGGCAAAGGCGCTTGTGGGTGGAGAACGTAGTTCAACCGCGCCATCCAATCACAATATCTGAGGTAGGCCTGCACCCGCTCAGAATTGTCGACCGGCACACATTTGACCTTGTAGCTCATATAGGAAGAGTTCAAGACCAACGAAGCATGCTCGCGATCATATCTCACATCAAAACGCGGCTGCAACTGAAATTCGATCATGTCGACACGCGTCGATTGCTCAAGGCGTTCTTCTTTTGTTCGAAGGACTTTCTTCGTCGCATTGCCCTCGGCATCGCGGACCATCCGTTCGAGTTCCTCGAACGTGATCGTTGTGGACATGCCGTGTCCCGGATGCAGAATCGTAAAGCGTTTCGCGTTGGGCTCGTAGATCAGCACTTCGCCATCCGCTTCGATATAGTCATAGGCTTTGTTGGCGTGAAAATACAACACGCTGCGTGCGACGATCGGTGGTTGTGGTTTCTGCCCCGCTCGAGGACTCGTTTCCGCCGCCGTCAGATCAAACACAGGCGTGTAGATCTTAAAATCCTGTGCCGCCAATGTCCCGCTCAGGCCGTGGCAGGCCACCAGGACAACCAGCGTTCGCGACAATGCAGAAATACAATGAGACATGTTCCAAGCCATCATAAGTGAGGAAGGGAATGGAGTTGGAGATCTCAACATCCACCGGCAACTGAATACAATCGGGTTTGGTTATTCTTCTCGGGATTAGGATCGGAGAATCAATAACTGTCGGATTCATCGATCGCTATACGGAACGTCACAATTTCAGCTGCGCGAAGTCGCGTTGGCGGTTTCAAGCACCATACGTTGACCTCCGGACTGTTCGCTGCGCAAAGCGGCCAGTCCAAAATCGAGGACTTCTAATGTCTGGAGTGCTGTCACCGGCGGAACTCCGGATCGCAGCGTATTGACAATGTTCTGACACAGATTTCGGTATGAGTAACGCGAGGAAACGGCTTGCGGGATGATTCCGCGTTCACAAAACGCGGTGAATCCATAGGCGGTCGAACCGTGTCGCTGGCCTCGCAAGGTGCCCAATCGGCCGTCCGCCCACTCACCAGTGACGACATCGGCACCCGCGGAATGAACTGTCGTCACGGCCTGACAGCCCGGTCCCATGAGTGTGCATAGAATTTCGATGGCGTGAATGCCGTAGTGCAACAGACCCGGGTTGCCAGGCGCGCGTTTCGCGGCCCCGTGACTCAGGACTCCGCAAAGCCGGCCGTAGGTTTGTTCGTGCGTTGGAAACTCCAGCACTTCTGTGGCGAACCTCATTCCCGAGGAACTCCACAGACTGACGTCCTGTTGCCGGGCCAACTCAAACATGGCCTGTGCATCCGACAATGTGCAGGCGAATGGTTTGTCGACAAATGCCGGAATGCCAGCTTTCAGGAACGGAGTCACGCGTTCCAAATGGACGGATCCACAAATCGACAGTATCAGAACCGCATCGATCCGCCCGATCATTTCTTCAGGGTGTTCAACGAGTTCGACGCCACAGTCAATGACTTGCGGTGTGAAAATCGGAATGCGTTCTGGCGACATGAACGAATTCCCGGGACAACCCAGAACAACGCGCGCACCTTCGACCGTCTGATCCGAATCCATTCCGACGTGATTAAAACGCCGTGTAAATTCGACGCAGTGCGAGGAATCAAAATCAACAATGCCCAATTGGTACATGTCGGAGTGCGTGAGGAAAACTGATAGGAAATGCCGGAAAGGCGGGGCGGAGATCAGTGAAGGAATGACCGAGTAGGGCGGGACTGTATCACTCCTGGCATTTTCCGGCAAGATGAACCGCGTCCGACTACGCCACAGCATCCTTTACCAGGGCGATTGCTTCTGCACACAAACCGATGGCGGTGTCAGAATCTGGGGCTTCAGAAATCACTCGCAAAATCGGTTCAGTATTGCTGGCCCGAACTTGTACCCAACGGTCACTCCAGTCCAGTCGCAAGCCATCTCCCTCGGAAACGGTCGCCGTTGAATACTGCTGGCGCAGCGCCGCACAGGCCGCACCGACGCGTTCACGCGGACAGATCAACTTATCTTTAATAATGGTGTAACGCGGCAATTCATCCACCCAGGTCGCCAGTTCGTCGCCCCGTGAGGCAATTCCCGCCAGGACATATGCCATGGATGCAAAACTGTCACGCACATATCCTACTTTGGGCTCGATCAAGCCACCATTCCCTTCACCACCAATGATCGCATTGACGGCGCGCATCTTGGCGACGACATGGGCTTCTCCGACGTAAGATCGATAGAACGAACATCCATATTTCGCCGCGATATCCGCAGAAACCCTGCTGGTAGAACCATTTACAACAACAGGGCCGGGGGTGCGTGCGAGGACATAGTCCGCACAAAGCGCCAACGTCAATTCTTCGCCGATGAAACGTCCCGTATTGTCCACGATCGCCAACCGATCGGCATCGGGGTCTTGAGCGAATCCGACATCGGCACCAAGCCGCTGAACAACTTCGCAGAGCCCTTCAAGGTTCTCCTTGAGTGGCTCGGGAACATGTTCAAACTGTCCATCGGGCTGCCCACCAAGAATATGGACATCACAGCCAAGGTGCTCGAGTAATACGGGGCCCAGCACGCCACCGGAACCATGATTACAATCCAAAACGACCTTGAGACGTCGCCGCTGAATGGCAGGGACATCGATTAAGCCCAAGACTCGATTCAGGTGGGGGCCACCAGGGTCCGCAAGAGTTGTGACCGTGCCGATTCTGTCCCACGAGGCGAACGTGGCGGATTTCGATTCGAGCAACTCCAGCAGCTTCTGGCCGGTCGCTTCGTCGAACACCGAACCCTGCGGCGAAAAGGGCTTCAGCCCATTCCATTGGACTGGATTGTGACTGGCGGTGATTTGCAAACCCCCGGCCGCCGAATGATGCTTCACGAGTACGCCAGCGGTCGGAGTTGACGCAATCCCCGCATCCAGAACATGGCAACCAACTGCTTGCAGTCCAGCCAGGACGGCATTTTTCACGAAATTTCCCGTCGCTCGGCCGTCACGGCTGAGGACCACAGTTCCGCCGCCCATCAAGGTCCCAAATGCCGTGGCGAATTCCACCAGATATCCCGGTTCCAAACCATCGCCAATCACACCGCGAAGCCCGGAAATACTGAGAATACGCTGAGCCAAGATAATATTCCTTTGCCGAAATGGCGTTCGTCGGATCTGCGGTGCAGGAAAGATTCTGCGAACGTTCACACGCAGATCTCCGGTTGTGATTGATACGCCAGTCACCGTGTCATTCAATCACGAACGACAAGCGACCGCCACCAAGTGCGTGCGGGCGCGCGGCCAATTGTAACGGTTGTGGCGATTAAATCACCGTGGCGATTCCCGGTGTTTCTAAAGTGTAGTTCTGGACTGGTCCCTTGACTTTGGTTGGCCGATATCCAATCCGGCAAGAATCTGTCCGGTCGGAGGGAACGAACGCAACTCCTGAAATACTCGTTTCTTCGCAAAA
>JAQGHT010000979.1 GCA_028291565.1 Planctomycetaceae bacterium
GACGATTACCTCACGAAACCCTTCAACCAGCGCGAACTGCAGGCCCGCCTCCAAGTCGGCCTACGCACCCTGGCCCTGCAGAAGAATCTCACCGACCGGGTGAGCGAACTGGAGGAAGCCCTTTCTCGCGTCAGGCAGTTGCAGGGTCTGCTGCCGATCTGCTGCTACTGCAAGAAGATTCGCGACGATCAGAATTATTGGCAACAAGTCGATGTCTATCTCAGCACCCGTACAGACGCAAGATTTAGTCATGGCATTTGCCCGCAATGCATGGAAGCCGTCGTTCTAAAGGAACTTGAACAGGCTGAAGCCGCAAAACATACCTAATTGCCTGACCTCGAGACGCAAATCTACAGTTCAGCGTATTCAATTCTCGCTGAACTCCTTTAGCAACGGCTACAGCGGTCGATACCCTCGCAATCGTCGGCAAGCTCGACCGTCTGTTACGCTTTAAATCCAATCTTCCTTTAATCGTGCCGGTAGCGCGCTGACGTTCTTCTTTCTCAGTTTCGCCTTCCGTTTCATGGTTTCGCGGAATTCCGAGACGATTCGCGCTCGAATCTCGCCGTTTTGAGCTGAATCGATATTTAGTGTGCTTGATCATCCAATCTGCCGGTTCAGAAAGCAGGGTACTGATACGATCAAATCTCTGGTCTCCGACTGGCTCGTCGCGAGAAGTGTTTTCGTTTCAAATTCGCGAGTATGCTTCCCGCCATTAACGATCGGGCCAGCGGAACTTGGCAACGAATGGCATCGTGGATTTGCGACGTTTGTCTGTCACGCCGCGCTTGGAAAGGTCAGGGCAGCGAGAAGACGACGCAATCGAAAGCAAGAGTCGTGATTTTCGTGAGTCTTCATGAACCCAGCGAGAATCGCTAGGGCTACCCCGTCTCCGAAAGGAAACGGGGCGTTTATCAGATCCGACACTCGACCCAGCCGACAGTGATCCAAGAATGAAATTCGATTCGTTCGGATGACAAGCATAGGAATGAGACAATCTCCGCCGTTATTGAGGGCGGCTGGGCAACTACGATTACGCCATGATCTGAAGTGGAAATCTCGGCATGATGACGTGAAACGGTGGGATCGGGCTCGTAAGTTTCACAATCATCCAATCACCCCACGGCGATCGTTCCCCGTCCAAGTGTGAACCGCCTTAATTGAAGATTGTGTGACTGTCATTCCGGAACGAGAGCGTAGCTCATCTCGCTTATCTTTCGAGACGAGTTCGAGCCGGCAAAGTTGCTAGAAACTCCAGTCGTTGAGCGATAAATCTCCGTCAGCTCCCGCGCCAAGAATCAGGGAGTCGCCTTGTGTTCGCGGCCGCACATCCTGTGGCGGCCGCCAGACATCACGCGAGACGTTTCGCTGGGCTTCGCAATGCGTGAACAGCGAGTCGACTGAGCCAAACTGCTCATCAGGTGACCTCTTAAAAAGTTCGCGATGAACATGCATCAAATTGGACATGACAGTTCCCCCTACAAAGGGCAAACATTGTGACACCGGTGCTGGAAATGAACGATTCTCAGCCCGTGCTTATTCCATACTGGAGCAAACCGGTGCCGGTGAGCTGACAAACATAGATCTTCGTGCCCGGATGAGCGATGCCATCCGAGCCTGGCTCCTGCGATCCCCTTCTTTGCAGACGCGGGACTGTTACTCCCGAGATCTGCGAACATTCTTGAAATTCGCCGGCATCCCCGATGGATGTCCCGAAGACTTGACAACCGTTCGACCGGCCCCGGTCGCCGCCTATCGGGATCACCTTAAGGAAAGGGGGCTTGGGAACGCGGCAGTCGTCCGAAAACTGACGGTGCTTCGCAGTCTGTTTTCGTACCTCACCACTTTCGGATATACTGGAGCATTCCCCGCACACTCCAAATTTGTCGATGCCCCAAAGGTTCCGCGTGATGGGAAGACGGTTGGATTGTCACCAGCGGACTGCAGGCGCATCCTCGAAGCCCCCGATCTCTCAACGCCGGCTGGCATCCGCGACCGGGCGATCCTCAGTGTGCTTGCGTACTCCGCGTGCCGAGTTGGGGAGCTATCGCGACTCAGAGTTCGGGACTATCGGGAATGCTCGGGACACAAGATTCTCGAAGTCCAGGGAAAGGATGGCAAAGAGCGACGAATTCCTTCACATGCGGACGCATTGGGGTGTATTGAAGAGTGGCTTGATGCAACCGGATTTCGCGAGGACGCCGCCGGTCCCCTCTTTCACGGAACTGTCACTGCGAGAGGAAAAGGACGCGCTGGTTTCAAAAAAAGACCACCTCTCACGACGAGCGATCCAGGCTCTCGTGAAGTCCTATGTCCGTCAGCTCGGACTTGATCCAGCGGTCACGGTCCATTCATTCCGAGTCACCGCTCTTACGAACGCTCGCGAACGTGCTGCCGATATCATTGATATACAAGACTTCGCTGGGCATAGTGATCCTCGGACGACGCTGGCTTATATCCGCAGTCGTGATCGGTTGAGCGAAAGCCCTGCATATGTCTTAAGGTACTGAGTGGCAGCGTCGACCGGATTCACCTACGACCACTGCCATTCCGCATTGCAAAACTTCGAGATATTGACCGCTCGAGACCGAATTGAGTTCGCGCTGACCAGAGTTACTATTTTAACAACAATTCGGCTCAGGCTTTGAGGGTTTTCTCTTACGATTCCTTGAATTTTTCCGATAATCCTGTTCTGATCTATTCCTTCAAGCGCTTTTGGGTTCGTTTTATGAGCACGGATCAGCATGTCATACCGAGAATTTCCAGAGTTATCAGGCTCAATCGCAACCGGCGCAATTCGGATCGGGCTAGAGCCTGTCGGTCTTTTCATTTCTGCTACAGATGCCCCCTACTACGCAAATGCTCTTGGAAAGATTCTACGGACTGTGCCGAGCCCTTTTGTTCAACAGCATTATGCTGAAGCCACTGCGACTTCCAAATTGATCGACTTACTTTGCTCATTAGAGCAAACCTAAAGTAGACTCGACCCAGCTCATAATGTCCGAAGCCCACACTTGATTTGGCCGATTGACCTGCAAGCCTCGTAACAGGTAGGGATACTTCCGATGCTCAGGATTTCCTCGTGATAACTTCGGCTTCGGGTAAATGGCCTCCAGATTCATCACCCGCATGAGTCGTGACACACGCTTCCGATTGACGGCATATCCCGAGTCGTTCAATGCCAGCATCATTCGGCGGCTGCCAAAAAAAGGAGTCTTCATATACTGAAGATCAATCAAGGCC
>JAQGHT010000987.1 GCA_028291565.1 Planctomycetaceae bacterium
CCCTATATCACATTTGTTCGAGTCGTGATGCTGGTTGCCTGCTGCGGGGGACTGCGGCCGGGTCTGGTCGCCACGGCAGTTTCGGCGGGTGGTGCGTGGTTCTTATATCTGTTAAAGCCAGGTGAAATCTCGACTCTATTCCCCAATATTGCGGTAACGACCGTGTTCGTGGCGGTGGGATCGGCTGTCAGTTGGATCAGCGAGGCACAGCGCCGTGCAGTGTTCTGGGCCAGGACTGAGGCGGCCCTGGCGCGTGCGGCGGAGAATCAGATCAAGATTGAGGAACGCCGTTTCCGCGGAATGGCGGAGACGCTTCCTCAGCTCGTCTGGACGACCCGGTCTGATGGGTACTGCGATTATTTGAGCAAACAATGGTGTGATTATACAGGAGTCCCCGAGCAACAACAGTTAGGAATTGGGTGGCTGGACGCCGTCCACCCCGAAGATCTCCCCAGGTTATCCAGAAACTGGCAGATCGCCGTCGACAGCGGAAACGAGTTAGACATTGATTTCCGGATTCGCTCCGCCGCCAATGAGTACCGCTGGTTCAAAACGCGCGCCGTTCCGGTCCGAGACAACGATGGACGAATCACACATTGGGTGGGATCCAACACGGACATCGAAGATGACAAACGTGCCGAAGAGGCCGCACGTCTGTTCAACGAAGAGAGATTCCGGCTACTAGTCGAAGGGGTCAAGGATTATGCCATCTACCGTCTGGACTGCCAAGGACATGTCGCTACGTGGAATGAGGGGGCGGAACGCATCTCCGGATACACCTCGGCCGAGGTTATCGGGCAGCATGTTTCCATGTTCTACACATCCGATGACGTCGATCGCCAGCATGCTCAGTATGAACTCGAACAGGCGCTGCAACATGGTCATCACGAGGAAGAGCGTCAACGTGTGCGCAAAGACGGTCGCCTGATCTGGTGCATGATCACACTCACTCCCCTGTTTGATTCGTCCGGCAACCACCTGGGATTTGTCAAGGTGAGTCGCGACATCACGCTTCGTGTCCAGGCGGAACAGGCGTTGAAAGCGGGAGAAGCCTTGCTGCGGCAGTTCATCTGTCACGCGCCCGCTTCCATCGCCATGCTGGACAGGGAAATGAAATATCTGCAGGTCAGCAACCGCTGGCTGAAAGACTATCGGCTGGAACTTGAAGAGATCATTGGCCGTTGCCACTATGACGTCTTTCCTGAAATCACAGAACGCTGGAAAGAAATCCACCGCCGAGTCTTGGGTGGGGCTGTTGAAAAGTGTGACGAGGATTCCTTTCCGCGACTCGATGGCACGACCGATTGGTTGCAGTGGGAAGCCCGGCCATGGTTCGATGCTCAAGGAAGCATCGGCGGGATTATCTTTTTCACTCAGGTTATCACCGAGCGCAAGCGCGCGGAAGAGGAATTGCGCCGCGCGAAACAGCTCGCCGAGGCGGCGAATCAGGCCAAGAGCGAGTTTCTCGCGAATATGTCGCATGAAATTCGGACTCCGATGAACGGAATTCTCGGCATGACGGATTTGGCGCTCGATACCGAACTGACCGCGCTGCAAAGGTCGTTTTTGCGCACGGTCAAAAGTTCGGGGCAATCACTGTTAACGATCATCAATCACATTCTGGATTATTCCAAGATCGAGGCGGGTAGGCTGGAACTGGACCCGCAACCTTTCTCTTTGCGTGACATCGTGGGCGAATTGATCAAGCCACTGGCCTACCGTGCTCAAAGCAAGAATCTGGAAATGATTTGTCACGTCGATCCGGCGACTCCCGACGCCCTGATCGGCGATGCAGGGAGAATGCGTCAGATCCTGGTTAATCTGATTGGCAATGCCTTGAAGTTCACGGAACAAGGTGAAGTCATCGTCCGAGTGGAATCTGAAACGAATGATTCGGATGGAGTGATGCTTCACTTTTCCGTTTCAGATACTGGGATCGGTATTCCAACGAACAAGCTGACGTCGATCTTCGAACCATTCACTCAGGCAGATGCATCGACCACGCGCACCTATGGCGGCACAGGTCTCGGACTGACCATTTCCAAACAGCTGGTGGAATTGATGGGGGGCCGAATCTGGACGGAAAGTGAACTCGGCGTTGGCAGCACGTTCCATTTCACCTTGAATATGGAAACTCAGGATCCGCGAACGGAACGACCGTCGATTTCGACGTACCACACCGAGGAGACTCCGCGTCACCGCCTCAATATCCTGCTGGCTGAGGATAATGCCATCAATGTCCGATTGGCCAAGTTCATGCTTGAGAAACGGGGACACACTGTCACGGTTGTCGGAACTGGAAAGGCTGCGGTCGAAGCGTTGGAAAAATCGGATTTTGACGTGGTACTGATGGATCTGCAGATGCCTGAAATGGATGGACTGCAAGCGACGATTGCAATCCGCCAGCGCGAGCAATCCACCAATCGGCATGTCCGGATTATCGCGTTGACGGCGAACGCTATGAAAGATGACCGCGAACGATGCCTGGCCGCCGGCATGGACGACTACATTTCCAAGCCATTTGAACCGCACGAGTTTTTCTGTGCTCTGGACAGGTTCTCGGATCGATCGCCCCATCCATCGCTGACCGCGGCCACGCCGGACATTGGTTTCGATCCGGCACCCCAATGCACGGATGGCGACGATATCTGAGGAGCGACTAATTTATAACTGTCAGGGGTTTGGGTGAGCCGGTCCTTAAGGATCGGCGCATCACTAAATGTCAGAAGGATGTGACACTGCTTTCACGCTGTACTCGGCGGGTAAGCAGTGCGCGGTGGAGTCCGATTTGCACTGCTTGTCGGCTGAGTACAGTCGAAAAGCAGTGGCACGACAGGAATCGTTCCACCGATTTGTTAAGTCCCGACAGTTATTGATACGCCGGTACTTAACCCGAGCGACGCGCATATCGACAGATTGCATTCGGCAGGTCGGTGAGTGACAGTACTTGATCGGCGAGACCGGCGGACGCGACTTGACCCGGCATGCCCCAGGATACACTCGAAGCCTGATCTTGCACGAGGATTCTCCCCCCCGCTCCCTGGATGGCACGGCAGCCTGCCAGACCATCGTAACCCATGCCGGTCAAGACGACCGCCAAGCAGCGTGACCCGAATTCCAACGCAACCGATCGAAACAAGACGTCCGCCGACGGGCAACACGAGTTTTCTGGCGGGCCGTCATCGGGAACAACTTGAACCACGACTCCCTGGCGATTGACAATAAGATGCCGCCCGCCAGGTGCAATCCAGACTGCGGCGGCATTGAGCGGCATTGCGGTTGACACCTCTTGCACGTCGCGGCCTGTTTGTCGGCGCAGGCTTTCGGCCAGTGTCGTCGTAAAGCCGGACGCCATGTGTTGCACGATCACGATCGGAGTGGCGAATGACGGCGGCAGTGATGAGAGTAAAAAAGCCAGAGCATTCGGACCGCCGGTCGATGTGGCGATGGCCACGATCTCGGCCACGGAATTCGCTTGACGGGCTGGCGAGACTCTGGCCGAACCCTGTGTCGCGACGGATTGTCCGGCTAATGGTCCGGGCAATGGTCCGGACTTCAATTCGATCTTGTGTCTTGAAATCCGAGTCTCGGGTGGCGCAGCGCGCTGAACCGCGGCGAGTGTTTTGATTTTCGCGGTCAGTTCGACTCGCACACAGTGCTCTAGTGCCGTGCTGTCGTCGGGCTTCGTCACGTAATCGCTGGCCCCCAACAACAGTGCGTCGACCGTCGTCTGAGAACCGCGTTCAGTCAATCTGCTGAATATGATAACGGGTAAGGTGGGCCGCGTTTCACGAATCGCGGTGAGA
>JAQGHT010001000.1 GCA_028291565.1 Planctomycetaceae bacterium
AACAATGCAGCATTTGTTTCCAGGAAATCCATTGGAGAATCTCGGCGGCTACGTCAGGTTTCATGAAGCGTCATTCCTGGTCGACGTCCAGCGCTGGCCAATCAGTGAGGATCCCGAATTGCGCGAACTGGGACTTCGCTGGCAGGCCATGCTGTGTCGCGAGTTCTTGTGGCGGATGGCATGTGAGCGGACGTTCTATTTCACGGCGGGGATGAACGAGCAGACGACGATTTTTTCGGAGCCGGACCTCGTCATGAAACGATTGCGACAACAGTTGCCGGCAACGATTCGTGACATCCCATTGAAGATCGATGTGGCACGACACTATCACCGGCCGGGTCGCCGAGTCGCATCAGGCGGCCAGAATTTCGTCTACGATCCAGCGGAAACAGAACCACGCGAGTTGGCGGAATACGAATTGTTCCGCTCACTCCCTCTGAGTTTTTCGATCGTCCGCTGTTATGCCCAATCGCACGATCACGATGCGGCGATCACACGTGCTTTGCAATCAGTCTTGGGAGCAGTTTCGGATGCCAAGACGAATATGTGACGACGGCTTTTGTGAAGATGCCCCCAAAAAACAATTCTGTTGAGCGATTGAATGTGATTGCGTAAGATTCGTGGGGACAGTGTCACTGATCGAACCAAACGGGTCTTACGGAATCTATGAGACTGATTTCGGAGCTCCGTATTTTCAAATTGGTCTCATTGTTTTCCGTAAGTTCCGTGTGAAGTTCTCGCGTTGAATGCCCCAAAAGTTTTTGTTTTCGACAACAGGCAGGAGGCCACATTATGTCACGCAAGGATCGCTACAAAAAGAAGCTGAAAGCGGAAGCTGTGAAGTCCGGCATCTATGCGAAGTCGCCATCCAGTGGGCTCAATGGTTCCTACGTCATTGTCAATCATCCAATTATCTATCCCTGGATGACTGAACTGCCTGATGAAGTTGAGCAAGCCGAGGAGCGCTTCAATCATCTCGCGCAAACGTCGCCAAGTCGGGCGATTCCTGAATTGCTGGAATTGATCGAACGCTATCCTCAAGTTCCGACGTTTCACAATTATCTGCTCGTCGCATATCAGGGAATTGGTGATTATTCCAAAGCTCGAAAGTTAATTCCGCTGACGTTTCAACAGTTTCCAGATTATCTGTTCGCCAGGGTGAACTATGTCAGCTTCTTGATGCAATCGGGCAATCTCAGGAAAGCAGGCCAACTTCTGGATGGCAAGTTCACAATCGACGCGCACTATCCCGATCGTACGGAATTTCATGTCACTGAAATCGCGGCGTTTAATAGCATTGTCGGGGTTTATCTGGCGAATACAGGACGGCACGCCGAGGCATGCCAACTTTACCGAGTCCTGCGTTCCGTTGCGCCGCGCCATCATCTCACGGCGGTGTTGCGTGAGGAACTGGAACAGTTGGACTCATTCGAAATTGAAAAGGCGAAACCGACCGGAATGAATTCAGAAGGCGATACGAGCGGAGAGCGTCGCTCGTGGGTCAAAGAGCTACTGGCCAGACTGCTGGGGCGGATCTAATCAAAGGGACGGTTTATCGAATGGATCTATCGCTGGAAGAGAAAGTCATCCTGATCACAGGAGGCGCGAAAGGGATTGGCCTGGGAATCGCCAAGGTTCTGGCTGCGGAAGGAGCGGTCCCCGTGATCGTGGGCCGAAATGCTACCGACAATTCGGCCGCCGTCAATGAGATTCGGACTTCGGGACTGCGCTCATTTGCCGTCCAAGCCGAACTGTCTCAAAGCGAAGATTGCCGGCGAGCCGTCGCGGAGACAATCGCTCAGTTTGGGCGAATCGATGGACTGGTCAATAACGCGGGAATTAATGACGGCGTGAACCTGGAACACGGTGATACTGAACGCTTCCTGGCCTCTTTGCGGAAGAACCTGGTCCACTACTACGAGATGGCGCAGTTCGCATTGCCGGAATTGAAAAAATCAAAAGGGTCGATCGTCAATATTGGATCGAAGGTCGCAGAAACCGGTCAGGGGGGAACGTCGGCCTATGCGGCAGCCAACGGTGGGCGCAATGCATTGACCCGTGAATGGGCTGTGGAATTGGCGAAGTACGGAATTCGAGTCAACGCGGTGATTGTCGCCGAATGTTGGACGCCGATGTATGCAACCTGGCTGGCCACAGTACCCAATCCTGACGAGACGCGTACCGCGATCGAGGCCCGCATTCCATTCGAACACCGTATGACAACGTGCGAGGAAATTGCCAATATGACGGCATTCCTGTTGTCTCCGCGGTCCAGCCACACGACTGGCCAGTTGATCCACGTTGACGGTGGTTATGTTCATCTGGATCGCTCCATCACGTAGATCATCCCACGCACTGTTAAGAATGAGACGTTTGATCGCGGGGATCAGTATTGAAAAAGACTCATTCGTGGCCGCGAACAGTATAAACTTCTGCAGCCTCTGGCTTGTCCATGAAGTCGGCGTAAAATAGATCAGTCTTCCAGATTTGAAAGTTGCGGTCTGGAATGGGAGCATCAGGACTGACGCGATAAATGGGATTCAGAAGTCCTGCCTGTTCCCC
>JAQGHT010001006.1 GCA_028291565.1 Planctomycetaceae bacterium
GCGATCAAACGTCTCATTCTTAACCGTGCGCGGTATGAGAATCGGCGTGTCGGAACGGGGCTGACGCTTCTCGCGTCAGCACGTCCGCCACGACAGTTATTCCAGCCCCGATCCTCAGACGCTGTCACGCCGCTTCTCGCCAGTTCGCGACATTCGCTCGCCGACAACCACTTCTCTCTGCCAAGCGATCAATTTCACAGCAGAATTCGTGTCTGCGCCAAGAGTGATTCAGAAATGAAGCATTTTGATCAGGTTTGCGATCAGAAAACTTGACGCCCCGTCGTTGCAGCCAGCTTTTTCGCTGCAATCACTACATTCAATACAATCATCAAAAACGGCGTAACCGAAACCTGTAGGTTCGGTTACGCCGATTATTTCGATAATAGCGGAATTGCCGTTAGTAGCGATGGTATCGATTGTGCTGACTGAATCAGGGCAGTCATGGGGCTCTGCGGAATACGAATGACCGGGCTGGCGCACTGAGAAATGGGCGCATCGACGGTCTTCGAATCGCAATGAGACTGTACACAAACACAACATACGCGTCCCGTCGCATGCACATGGGAACACATATTCCTGCGAACGCGGAAATGAATGCAATTCGGAGAGCTTGGCCGCAATCCGCGGCGAAGCACAGCTCCGTTGAAGTAACGCTGTCGAGAGAGCGTCCGTGGCGACCTGAGAGACCGCCACAACCAGCAGGATGTCTGGAATTCACCTGGATTCCAAACAAATTGCCGGGCCGCTTCAAGTGACCTGAGAGACCACTTGAGGCAACGCCCCGTCAAGGGGCGAACCATGAATGGGTCCGGGGATTTCGTTGTCCTTCAGACCCGGGGAGCCACCCGGCCCATTTGGGGCGGGCGGCTCCCTGATCATGGGTTCTTTTGTTCACACACTTCGGGAATCCTATCTGAAGTTCACGCTGCCATCGTGCTGGGACCCGGACCGTTCAATCACGCGGCATAACCACGTTCGGAATCAGACTGGGCGGAATGCCTGGCAAACCAGATCAGGAAGATTCAGCGACACACAAAAAGGCGATGATAATGCAAAAACTGATGCAAGATTTCTGGGTAGATGAGCAAGGCTTCCTGATTTCCATGGAGCTGGTCCTGATTGCGACCATTGGAGTACTGGGGCTGATCGTGGGACTGTCCTGCCTGGCAAATGCCGTGGTCGGGGAGTTGCAAGATTTGGGCTGGGCGGTTCGGTCGCTCAATCAGAGTTATTTCTTCGGCGGCTTTCGGGGATGTAAATCCTGGGTTCCGGGATCGTCATTCGTGAATCGCCCCGCCTATCCACTCGGATTCAATAATTGGGATAATAATTGGGACATTGGTGTGACCGCGCCCTCGTTGGGTGTTCCAGTCGGACCAACCTATGTGCCAGGTGCGGTAGTGACACCGGGCGTGCAAACCGGACCGAACATCATTTGCCCACCGGGCAGTGTTGGTCCAGTCATGGTTGACCCCAACCGCGTGGTCGTTCCGGGTGCGATCCCGATTCCTGGCACATCCATCCCCTGTGCCACGCCGGATTGTGCGACGGCTCCGGGCGTTCCAACGGGTCCGATTACTCCGGTTCCCGACTATAACATCCCCGGACCAGGCTCACCGACTCCGGCTCCACTTCCGAGCCCCGCACCGCTACCTGCCCCCCCAGTCCAATAAGAACCAGACAAAAAACTGAGGAACCAGTAGGCTTAGGCCCACCGCTCGCCAGGTTGTTTGTCAGTGTCTTACAAATAATGGTTGACTTAAAAACCGAGCTTTGGCAATTGCCAACCCGGTGTGGGCCAAGCCGAATTCTGATTCAACATGTTATCACTATCGGTAAAACGCAAACATTCGCGACAATCGCTCTAAACGTTGCAATCACTACAACCGACACAGCCTGAACTGCAAACGGCACCGTAACTTCTTATTTACCAAGAGTTACGGTGCCGTTTTGCCTTCTTTGAAATGTATCGATTGTGACGGTTGCAGCGACGGCATGGGTTGTGCAATGAATGTTGATTATCGCAAATACAACAGTCGATTCGGAAATGCCGAATAGGGCTGGCCAAAATACAAGACAAGTCAAATGTGCCCGGGCACTGATGGCGGGTGAAGGAGAGAGCACCAGTTTAGTTGTTGAGGAGCAACTGAGCGACGCCGCAGAACGCCCGAGTCCTTAGGGAGGGCTCCTTTCGAGGAGCCCTCCCTGCGCTACACAGTCAGGACAAATTCGCTCCACCTATACCGCGGACGGTTAAGAACCTGCCAAACAACCGGTACGTCGAAGAGTTTGCCTGAACGGCAAACCTCTTCGACGGCGAGTCTCGGAGAGACATCGCCTACAGAGAAATCAGGTTGTTTGTCAGCCTTTAAGAATGTACCGCATACGGTTAAGAATGAGACGTTTGATCGCGGGGATACGTATTGAAAAAGACTCATTCGTGGCCGCGAACAGTATAAAACTTAGAAGTCACCAACATACCGAAGAACCAGTGGGCTTACACCCACTGCTCGCCAGGTTGTTTGTCAGACTCTTAAAGCGGTCGCACCGAGAGTGCTCCGGCAGAAACAGCCATTTCTCTGCTCAAACATGCCGTTTACAAGCAGGACGAAATTACTGCGATTGTCCGTGCGCTTCGATTCGTAAACGAATTGCGAGCGTTTGAATGGGACTCATGAGACAAATCAGTCTTGTCAGTCCGATACCTCGCACCAGTCTCATGCCGCACAAGCCGGCGGCTTATGCCACGGCAATGCTGGACTCGCCCCCCGCCTTGAGGGGCGGGAAAACTGGCCAGCCTGCGGCTCTTCCAAACTCAGTCCGGTCACTCACTGTGAGTGGCTGGCTTTCGGTCTCTCGTAGGTCTGATGTCTCTCTCGAAAAGGAACGAAACCATGTTGCGAATTCTTTGGCAGGACGAGGTGGGAGCGATTGTTTCCATCGAAATCATACTGATCATCACGATTGCGGTGATTGCCCTGGTCGTCGGTTGGAGTGAAGTGGCGCATGGCGTCAACACGGAACTCGACGATATCAGCAACGCGATCGGCAAGCTGAACCAATCCTTTATTTTTTCTGGTTTTCACTCCTTCAAATCAACGAGCGGATTTAACGGCATCAAGGCCGTTTATTACGGCTCAGCCTTTTTCGATCGCGTGGACGATTGCGACGGGAACTGCAGTGGCGTCTCGCAAATCACCTGCTGTGCCGCGATCTCCGAGCAATTCATTTGCGGAACTTTTTAAAGTGCATGGACCAAACATGTTCGGGAAGTGACGAATCCGAGCTAAATCGTGAACTCAACAGCCTGGGCGACAAGATCGAATTGTCGCCCGGGCTGTTCTCGTTTAGCTCAATCGACAAATTCAGCCGCCAAGTGTCCACAGTCTCATGATCTACATTTTCGCTAAGGTGAATTTCGCACAAATTCATAAAAACTGATGTTGGGGAGGGTTTTGGTGGGAACCTTTTGATTCTTCGTTTCGTCACTTCCTTTTGGGATTTACTGTTGCGCGCGCCGAATGCATACTGGATGAGAAGTTTGGTTGGTCTTGGCGATTGGAATGCTCTCGTGACCAACCATTTCCACTTTCAATTCACCAGTGCTCTGGATCTGGCAAACGGAGCCGTTTTGTGAAGTGCGAGCGACACATCCCAGGCCGAACGATCAAATACAGCGAGACACGTTAAGACTGGCACAGCAACGACTGTCGTGGGTTTGCAATGAGCCAGGTGCCGCAAGGCGCCGGACATTTAAGCCGGAATCCGGGGGAGTTCCCTTACCGGGTCGGCAAATCTCGACCACAATTGTTGCGTATGTGCGATGACCGATGCCGGTTTCGTAGGCAATGAACCCGAGCAAGGGCGACGTGTCGCAGTTGTAACTCCCGGGATTTTGAATGATGGTGCAGCCGGTTCCGACAGCCGTATCGTCAATCGATCTCTGGAAATTCGAATTCCGTTCCTTGGGAGCGTGTTCCGTAGCACGCCAGGTAGAGCATACGATGACGTGGCACAATTGGTTGCAACGCCTTCGAGGAATTCTGTTTCATGCGTCCCGACCTGTTCGTCGTCGCAGGCGGTCCGAAATTGCGCAGCGACAGATTGAATGCCTGGAAGATCGCAGCCTGCTGACTGTCAGTTTCGATTTCAATTATACACTGGATAGCAGCAACTTCTTTGATACCCAGCAGAAGCGAGATGCGCTGCAGCAAGCGGCCAATTTACTCGCGAGTCATCTGAACGACGTGCTGACGGCGATAACTCCTGGGGGCGGAAATTCCTGGTTGGCTACGTTTGCCGATCCCTCCACGGGTCTCCCGACATCACAGGCGAATCTTTCGATTGGGGAAAGTTCGATCGAAGTGTTTGTGGGTGCCAGAGATTTCCCAACTGGCCAGTTAGCCGAAGGGGCCTTTGGCGGTTACTCGGCCAGTGGTAGCCCAGCCTGGGAAGATACTCTCGCGGCGCGTGGTCAAGCCGGAGCATTGGTCCCGGCAGGGCAGCCGGCGACCGATTTTGGTCCCTGGGGCGGCTCGTTATCGTTCGACAACCAGGGAACCGACTGGTATTTCGGGTCCTCAGCGTCAGGCATTGGTGCGAATCAGACCGATTTCATGTCCGTGGCCATGCATGAACTCGGTCACCTGTTGGGTTTTGGAGATTCGGAATCTTTTGTCCGGCTGGTTGTTGGCAGCAGTTTTACAGGACCGAACGCGATTGCCGCATATGACGGAATCGGCGATCCGCCGCTCTCCGGTGATCGGGGACACTGGGCTCTAGGTTTGACTGACGGCGGACAAGAAGTCGCAATGGATCCCACGTTGACTCCGGGGACTCGAAAGCTTTTTACGGGTCTGGACTATGCGGCGTTGAATGACATTGGCTGGAACTCCAATACGCTTCCCGCAAATGCGACAGTGTTGATTACTCCGACAACCAATCTCGTTACGACAGAGAGCGGGGGAACCGCATCGTTTCAAGTCGTCTTAGGCTCTCAGCCCGATTCGAATGTGACGTTCAATCTCAGCAGTTCCAATATCAATGAAGGCCTGCTATCGACGTCAACGCTGATCTTTACCCCACAAAGCTGGAACATAGCACAAACGGTGGTGATCACGGGCGTGGACGACCTTGCCGCGGACGGAAATGTGGTCTATCAAATCCTTACGAATCCGGTTGTCAGCGATGATCCGCGATTCAATGGGGTCAACCCTCCGGATCTGACGGTCACCAATCTCGACAACGAACAATCCGGAATCACCGTTACGCCGACGTCTGGATTGGTCACGACGGAGCAAGGCGGAACGGCCTCATTTAAGGTGTTCTTGAATAGCGCTCCGAAGTCAACGGTGACCATTCCGGTCAGCAGTTCGAACACATCGGAAGGAACGGTTTCCGTTTCTCAGCTGGTTTTCACGCCCACAAATTGGAATATCGCGCAGACGGTGCCCGTGCGCGGCGTCGATGATCATGTGAATGATTCGAATAAACAGTACACAATCCTATTGGGACCGGCGGTCAGCACGGACCTGAGTTATTCGGGATTGAATCCTGCCGATGTTTCGGTTTTGAATGTGTCGATTCCCAGTCTGTTGCCGACGATCACACTGCCCAGTGCAAGTCCCACTTTGCAACCGAATGGATTGGCGGCAGTCGTCGATTCTCAGGCCACAGTGCAAGACCCGGACTCGCCGTTCCTGGCATTAACTGGCGCCAAGCTGACGGTCAGCATCTCTCAGAATGGCACGTCCAGCGATGTTCTTTCGATTCACAACGATGGAACCGGGAAGGGAATGATCGGACTTTCGAAGGACGGAACGTCAGTTTTATACGGCGGAAGTACGGTCGGATCTGTTTCCAGAACTTCGACAAGCACGACTGTGACATTCAACAGCAAAGCGACGATGACGCTGGTCCAGGCGGTTGTTCGCCATTTTGAAATGCGAGTCAGCAGTTCCAACAAGTCAAATCTGGACCGAACGGTTTCGTTCCGGTTGTTGCTGACTGACGGAACGTCGAGCAATGTGGCGACGAAGGCGGTGCACGTCAACACGGGAATCTTGCCACCGATCATGAATGTCGGGCCGAGTGCCCTGGATTATGCGAATCATTCTGGCCCCCAGCTGGTTTCGCCGACCGCGTCGTTGATTGACCCGGACTCAATGAATTTCGCGGGTGGCAAACTGACCGTCCAATTTGTATCCGGATCTGATCCTGGTGACTTATTGCAAATCCGCCGGCAAGGCCGTGGGGCTGGGCAAATTGACGCTGCGACGGACGGAACGGTTCGATTTGGTACGACGGTAATCGGATCCTGGTCTGGTGGAAATGCCGGAAAGCCCTTGATCATCACTCTGAAATCGACGGCTTCATTAAGTGCCGTCCAAGCTCTGATCCGGAACATCACCTTCAGCACGTCTGCGACAAACTCGTCAGTTGCAGATCGAGTCCTGCAATTTCAGGTTTCAGATGGCGACGGCGGTGTCAGCACGGCTGTCACAAAAACCGTGAAGGTTCATTAGAGCGGTTGAAACTGTTCGCGGCCACGAATGAGTCTTTTTCAACTCTATCCGCGCGATGAAAAATCTCATTTATGACCGTGCCCGGTACATCCTGTTCGCGACCGTTCACTCTTTCGGCGTCAGGGGATTTCCGCGCGACCAGGCGAGCGTCAAATATCGGTCGTCATGCAGTTGCTGGGCACGTTTTAATATTGCAGGATTGAAGCTCGTCCGGACTTGTTGCGGACCGAGAATCCTGCCTACTGCTTGAGCCATCTCTTCCAATAGCTCAGAAACATCAACCGCTTGGCCCAGATCAAATAGACCTGGAAATTGAGGGGCATGTGCGGATTTCCGCAACACAAGGCTACCGTGCTGCAGGATGGCACCACGTCGGCGGCGTTGAGCGCTCCCTAGGACCTTGTGACCTCTCCAGACGACATCCATTTCGTCACCCCGGCTGAAACACAAAAAGGCCTCGGCAGGACCCTCTTTTCCGAACCGCGTGCCGCGTAACTGAACGTCAAAATCGTGCGACCGAAAAACTTGGATCAAGGCTTCGTGAACGTCCAGATAAAGTTGATACGGATCGTTTGTTCGCGAATGGGTGGCCGGCAGGGCACAGGAATAGGTCAGTTCATGCTCATGGATAATCGCCCCTCCGCCGGAAAGCCGGCGAACGATGGGTAGCCCCGCCCAACTTGGATCGGCATGAGCGTCTTCAGGAGGCTGAAAATATCCCAAAGAAAGTGTGGCTTCGTTCCATTGATACCATCGCAGGAATGTGTCCGCACCTTCGACGACGGCCTCGAGTAACGCCTCATCCATTGCCATATTCCAGGCCCCGGAACGGGCTGGAGTATCCAGAACGACTTGGCAAACTGGCATCATGGAGACGATCGTGTAGCGGGTGTGATGATGATTCCCGGCCGCCTGATCAACGACCCGGAGCCTCAAGGCGAACAATCCTCAGTTTAGATCTGCGAACTCAATTTACAA
>JAQGHT010001020.1 GCA_028291565.1 Planctomycetaceae bacterium
GCTTGCTGAGCTATTTTAAATCCAGATTAAGTTGAACGTTGGACCACAAATTCGGTCATCGTTTCGAGCACTTGCCTGGCTGGTGAATCATTCAGACATGCCAGCGAAGCTCGAGCCCCTGCAACATAATCAAATGCTCGACGTCGCGCGTACTCCAGTGCGTCAGTGGCACGCAAGAGCCGATTGATCTCTTGCCGTGTCGCCGCACTGGGATGAGCGAGCAATTCGCGGATTCGCATTTGTTCGTCCGGCTCAGACTCGGCCAGTAAGCGAATCAGCGGGAGAGTCAGTTTTTGTTTCTCCAAATCTGAACCAAGTGTCTTGCCAGTTTCCTGCTCTGTTCCGCACACGTCGAGCAGGTCATCGGCGATCTGAAAGGCAATTCCCAGGTTCCGACCGTATGTTTCCATGGCTTGAACGACTGCTTCTGAAGCTCCCGCGAAGTGAGCTCCAAGGTAGCACGATACGGCACACAATTCGGCCGTTTTGCCTTCGATAATGTGGAAATACTGTTCTTCGGTCAGTTCCGAATTCCCTCGTTCGTGAATTTGCGCGAGTTCACCTTCACAGACCAGATTTGTCGCCCGGCCAATCAGACGGCAGGCCAGTGCGCTATCCAGACTGGCGGCCAGGTGAAATGCGTGTGTGAACAGATAATCTCCCAACAAAACGCTGGTCTCGTTGTTCCAACGGGAGTTCACAGTCGCCACATGTCGACGGGTCGTGGCCTCGTCAAGCACATCATCATGGACGAGAGTCGCGGTGTGGATCATTTCGACAACTGCAGCCAGGACGTGATGTTCCACACCGCATTCGCCTACCGCCTGCGCCGTCAATAACAGCAACATGGGTCGCAGGCGTTTCCCGCGATAGGTATTCAAATGCGTCAATACGTCGGTGACGTAAGGGTGCTGACTTCGAAGTTCACGCTGAAAGACGGACTCCATTTCACGCAAGTCGCCGCCAATCAACTGAAGGATCGCGGCTTGCAGGGCGTTTGAGTCGGGTTTCTGGACCGCCTTGGGATTCATTCCATTTCTCCTGACCCGCATTTGACCATTGCCGCGGGCATTCTTCTCACGTGACTATTCTCGTGTTTGTTGTATTTGTACTGTTCGCGGCCACGAATGAGTCTTTTTCAATATCTATCCCCGCGATCAAACGTCTCATTGTTAACTGTGCGAGGGGAATGCTCTGGGTGCCCGTCTGATTGAAAATCTGGTGTCGGCCACTGCATCCGGATACGTCCGGTTGAGCCGGCAAATACCTGAAATTCATTTCCACCTGTCGCAAATCACCCTCTCGAGCAATTCCCGGTCCCCTGTGGACCGCTCGCGATTTTCAAATCCCACATCCCGTCGCTTTGATGGCTCGTGGGATTCGCATGGACCTGATTCAAAATATTTGTCGGTTTCGATTTAGGTCGCAGATTCTGCCCGCTTAAAATGTCCGCTCCGACCACCTGATTTCTCGACTAAATAAATCGGGCCCAACGACATCTCGCGATCAACGGCCTTACACATGTCGTAAATTGTCAACGCCGCGACGCTAACGGCCGTCAATGCTTCCATTTCCACGCCAGTCTTACTTTCGACACTCACTGTCGAGCGGATTTCGATGGTTGTCGCATCGAGAATCGCAAAATCGATTTCCACACTATCCAGCCCCAGCGAATGGCACAACGGAATCAACTCGGGAGTCCGTTTTGCGGCCATAATACCTGCCAGACGAGCCACTTCGAAGACATCGCCTTTCGAAACCTGCCGATTCGTAATCAATTTCAAGGTTTCAGCTTGCAGCGAAACTCGGCCACTTGCCACCGCACGCCGCGATGTCACCGGCTTGGCCCCTACGTCGACCATTCTGCTGGCGCCGGAATCATCGAAATGCGTCAAACCTGATGTCACGCCTGAAACCTCAATCTCTGCGCCTGAAAATCTATTGATCACGGTGAAAGTCGGAGGTCTCTACCTGTTGTTTCACTGCGTCCGCAACACTTCCAATGGGCAATAATACCGGAACATCTTGCCGAAACATCGTTTGCTGAAAACACTTGCGAACGAATAATGCATTCTGTAGCACGACCAACATAGGGGACCCGAAGTCCGATTGTCAAGCGGACTCGAATTGATGCATCCATGTCGATTTGTGATTTCCACTTCCTCATCCATTTGTTTCCGATTAAACCGCTCAGTGCGCCAACTCTTAACGCCTGAAACTGCAAACTGCATGATTCACTTGAAGAATTCACGAGAGCACACAATCCCGAAACGCAAGCTTTTCAAGTGTGCGGTTCCAAGGCACTTCCGCTCGCAGGTTCTCCAATCAACAGGGTTTGGATTGAAACGGTTCCGATTCCCGATCCGGAGATCGAGATACTCTCTTCCACTTCCAACCTGGATTGGAACCGAATAATCCGAACTCGGGTGTTCTAGCTGATCGTCCTGGTACCTTTTGCCAGATCCGGGAATCTCCAAGAACTCATCCGATGTGTTTTCAATCCGGCGTCTGAGGGTTACATTACCGAAGCGAAGGAGATTGGTCGTGACTTCGATAGGCATCCCAGTCGAGGAGTTGCTGGGGTGATGAGAAGTCGGTCTTGGAGTTCGAGATGGGAAAGAAAATGGAAACTCAGTACTTAATCCTGCTGTTCATCGCTGGCGCGGCATTGTCTTGGGGACTTTATGTCCCGATGGTGCACAATGCGACTTTGGCCTTGAAAAGCAGTCTCAGGGCCTTTCTATTTGTAGGCATTGCCTACTTCGTGACCGCTGTCTTGATCCCGGTTTTGTTTGTCTTCCTCCTGAAATGGGACCCCACAATCAAACCGGGCGGAGCGGTGAATTTTGACTTCTGGAATTGTTTATTGGGGTTTGCCGGAGGCACTCTGGGGGCGACCGGTGCGCTGTGCATCATTTTCGCTGGCGCAGTTGGCGGCAAGGCGGCCATGGTGTATGTGCCGCCGCTGGTTTTCGCGGGAGCACCAATTATCAACACGCTTGCCGTATTGATCTATTTTCATCCGGCTAAAGAGTTTCCGAAATGGCAATTCTTCCTGGGACTGATCATGGCCGCCTGTGGGGCGGCTCTGGTGATGTTCTATAAGCCGGAAGGCGACGCCGCGCATGCACCAGCGCCCAAGCTGGAAGCCAATGTCGCACCCGCAAGTGGCTCACACTAGAACGTAAGCACTGATTTTTATACCGCGCACAGTTAAGAATGAGACGTTTGATCGCGGGGATCAGTTTCGAAAAAGACTCATTAGTGGTCGCGAACAGTATAATCACTTTCGGAACTTTGTTTCGCTCAGCAAAAGTCGGAGGAGTTGAATCATGAGATCGTTGATTTCCAACCTGGCCTGTGTCACGGCCGTCTTCGCGGCTCTGTTCGTGACTCACGTCATTGCGCAAGACGAACTGAAAATCAAGCAAGTCGATGAAACGCTGGTGAACGACGTGGACGCCGATCCAGATTTCAATACTCAAGGGGAATATACAGGCGAGTTGGGTGATGCCAAATACGGAGCACAAGTGATTGCACGCGGTGACGGCCGGTTCGACGCCGTGTTGTTGGTCGGCGGACTTCCGGGAGATGGCTGGGATGGAAGCGAGCGCATCTCTCTGTCGGGCGACACCAAAGACAAAGTGACGACCATGACAGGGGGCAAGTGGGTTGCGAAGATCCAGAACAACACGTTGTCAGTGAAGGGCGAAGTGAGCGGCGACCTGAAGCCCGTGCGACGGAAATCGCCCTCGCTGGGCGCCAAACCGCCTGAAGAAGCCACTGTGTTGTTTGATGGCGACGATGTTGATGCCTGGGAAAACGGGAAACTATTGGACCAGAACCTGTTGGGAGTGGGCACGCGGACGAAGAAGAAGTTTCGCGATTTTTCACTGCACCTGGAGTTTCGCACACCCTTTATGTCCAAAGCCAACGGACAGGGACGTGGCAACAGTGGCCTGTACCTGCTCGACCAATATGAATGCCAGATCCTCGATTCGTTCGGGCTGACCGGCGAAAACAACGAATGTGGCGGCTTCTATACTA
>JAQGHT010001038.1 GCA_028291565.1 Planctomycetaceae bacterium
AATGATACATCCAGACCCGATTGACAATCACTCGAGCGGTTAAAGGATTTTGTGGCGACGTAATCGATCGCGCGAGTTCGAGACGTCCGCTGCCCTTCTTGAATGAGTCACGGGGGCCGGGTGTTAACAATTCGAGAAATTGGCGGGGAACGGATCTTCCGGGTTGCGTCGGATTACCTCGAACAAAAATGTGAGGCGCATACAGTGGATCGGTATCCTGAACGACCATGGCGCGCGGGGGAGCCGTTGCGGACGTCACCGCCATGCGATCCAATTCCTGCAGTTTGCCGCCAAAGGTATCCGTGTCAGCCCGGGACATGTATTTTCGAGTCTGACTCCTGGAGAAATAGGTCGGGCTGTCCGGTCCAATCAGGATCTCTAACAATTGTTTGCGAGCATCCTCAATGACGGGGAGCGAGGCTGTTCCCGTGGCCGCAGTTACCGATTTCGATTCCTCGTAAATTCGCTTCAGAAGTTCGCCATAGACCCGAGCGACGGAAGCTCGGTCGGCGATCATCGCCTTCGACAAGGCTTCCTTAACCAGTGGGTTGAGTTGTCCTGGTTGAGTTCCTTCGGGCCGCATTTTCCAGCGTTCGAGTATGCTCGCGACACCGGCAATGAAATTCGCATTGGGCGTCGTGTCGGCCGGTTTGCCCTCGACGGCAGGTTCCGCGGCGGGCAATCCGAGAAGGTCGTGCCACGGCCCGAAGACCGCGTCCTCTGAATTCGCGTGTTCATCGAGAAATCGTCGCCAGCGCGCGATGATCGGCGGACGCAGGTCTTCCGGCGCCAGCGACAGGAAAAAAATGGCCGTTTCCAGGGGATCGGGCTTCGTCGTCGCAACTCGAAGCAGATAGTCCCCGGCGCGCAGCCGTGCCGTGTCGGACAGCAAGTCGAACTGCTGATCGCGGAATTTCAGCAACTCAGTCCGTTTCACGTTCGCCTGCTGTTCGAATTCCGGTCCCCCGGGCATGTTCTTCGGATCATCGGTTAACGGCAGGACGAGCGGTACTTCACTGCTGGCGAAAATCCCGTACAGAGAATAATAGTCGGCAGTGGGAATCGGGTCGTATTTGTGATCGTGACAGCGGGCGCACGCGACGGTCAGGCCGAGGAAGCCGCGCGTCACCGTATCAATCCGATCGTCGATGATGTCATGGATGTTGTTGTCGTACATCCGCCCCAGCGTCAGATAGCCCATCGCGGCCAGCCGCCACGGTTCGATTGCAGGTTCAATCTGATCGGCGGCGAGCTGCTCTTCGACGAAACGATTGAACGGCAGATCCTCATTCAATGCACGGATGACATAGTCGCGATAGGTGTACGCGTAAGGACGGACACGATCGTCGCCATACATCAGCACTCCGTCTTTAGTATCAGCATAACGGGCGACATCCAGCCAATGCCGAGCCCAGCGTTCCCCATAGGCCGGCGACGCCAACAGACGATCAATGACGGTTTCCCAGGCCACCGCAGTGGCTGCAGGATCATTCACAAATGCCTGGACCTCGTCCCAAGTGGGGGGCAAACCAATGAGATCGTAATACGCCCGTCGAATCAACGTGCGCCGATCGGCGTTGAGACTCGGCTTCAACCCTGCTGCTTCCAGTTTCGCCAGGACGAATCGATCGATGCTCGTCCGAGGCCAGCTTGAATCGGCGACTGTTGGTGGAACGGGATCGAGGACCGGCCGAATCGACCAGTGCTGCCGATCGGCATTGTTGACAACCATTTCTTTCTTTGGAGCGACGATCCCTGAAGACTCGGGCCATGGCAGACCCAATTCGACCCATTTTGTCAGGGCGGCGACTTCAGCATCGTTCAACTTTTCATCCGGAGGCATCTTCAGCTTACCGTCTCGCCGGATGGCTTTGACCAGCAAGCTCAAATCTGGTTTCCGTTCCACGGCAGCTGGCCCGTTTTCGCCACCTTTCAAAAGGTGATTGCGGGAAGTCAGCCGCAACTTAGCTTCGGGCGATTCGTCTCCGTGACATTCCAGGCATTTCGCCACCAGCACCGGCCGGACCGATTTCTCGAAGAATTCCTCGGGATTGGGTTCAGCGGCGGTCGTGGTCGCAACGACGGAAACAGCCAGCACGAAAGAAAGAGTCAACCAACGTCCGGACATAGATTTTCCCATCGCGATGTCGCATCAACCTGCCAATGCATTTTCTACGCCTGATAAGGCATGTTTTCTAAAATGCATCGTACGCGATTGGCGGTTGTCGGATCAATGGGGCAATAGGCCGTTCCCTCAATCTCGCCAGAGATTGGGGGAACCGTCCGCCCTGCACTGCGACGACCCCAAGGACTGGCGACCTTGGCTACTTGGGAGTCGCCAGCTCTTGCTGAAGCAATGCCGGGATCTCTTTAGGCCAATTGCCCCGATAGGTCACATTCTTGACGCGGGAGTTTGTCGCACTGCTATATCGGAACAAGCCGAATGTGCGTTGATTGATGACTTCCAGCTTGTAGCTCCCGACCTTCTCGCCATTTAGGGTCAGCGTCACAACATCCCCTGCTACTGCTAACTGCAGTGAGTTCCACTGTTTTTCTTTCAGAGGCAGAATCTTCGCCGAATCGGGCAACGGAGTGGAATTGTCGGGAGCCAAACCCGTGCGGTCAAATGCGCCATCGGTCAGATAGTGCAATTGAATGCCGGTCGGCGTCAGCAGGAAGGCGGCACGGTCGAGAGCGGGATGAATCTCGGTCTGACCGGCTTCGTAAAAGAAGTCGTATTGGATTTCCCCGTCTTCCAACATTGGACGATGATATTGCAAGACACTTTGTTGCTGACTGCCAGGCGAGTTCTCCAACAAGGCTCCAACGATCTCGTCCTTTTCCTTCTTCCAGCGAGCGTCCGGAATGTCGATTGACTCGGCATAGTACGTAGACCGCCAGGAGAGAAGATCGCCTGCCTGGGACAGATTGATTACTTCTGGGACTTTGGGGAGGCCCAGAATCTGCACGTCTTCGACGCGACCCGTGTAGAGCGTCTTCGCCGTTTGAATCATCAGCCAGGGATCTGCACCCTCGCTGATTTTTTCGGTATAGACTTGTTTTTCATTCACAAATGCCGTGTATTGTCCCGCTTGAACGACAAACCGGTAATCCACGAAAGGACTCCAGTTTTCCATGACCATGGGAAATTGCTTCACTTGTCCGCGTGCCAATAAACAGCGCCAAACCGATTTTCCGTCGTGGTTCAGTTCGACGCCAATTCCTGCGTACATCGGTCGCAATTCAGTCGAATAGGCGGTCGTGCGTTTCATTCGCACTTCGAAATCTCCAGTGAGCGGCGACTGAAAATAGAGTGCGTCATCTCCATTTCCAGTGAAAAATGCAGCCTTGCCTCTGCTTGAACTCCAACTCGGCGGGGCATAACCTCGCGAACGAAATTCGGCCGAGGGATGACTGACAACTGCCCATTGAGACAATTTTGGCGGCGCCAGCCCTTGAGGTAAGTTCGCGGTGTCGTTCGCATTCAACCAGAGCGCTTTCGCGTTCAGGGCGCGCAGCCGGCAATCCCATTCAAATGGTCGCAGGTTTCGATTGGCGGCCAATTGAGTCATCGCGGCGATTTCTTTTCGCAACACCGGCCGGTTCAAGGCTGCGTCGAGCGCGACGATCTCCGCGAACCGGTCGTACACAGGCGACGCCGGATCGAGCAATTTCAGTGATTCACCTAATGCATTTAATTGAATTGCTGCCGCCTTATCGTCTTCTCGGGCGAGTGCGACCAGAAGTTTCAGAGATAATAGATCGCGGGTTCGATCTGGCAGGAGAACTTCAGCCTCGCGAATTACCTGCTCCAGTTGATTGAGTTGCTTCAATTCCTTCGCCGTCTTGACCAGATCAAGGACTGGTGCGACGAGTTCACCGCCAAAGTGCCGGCGCGATCCTTTGTATTGAGACACTGCCTCGTAGATCGTACCCGCCGTTCGGGAGCCTGATTTTGGAACCATGCTCGCGGGAGCAATGACGGGCGGATCGGTGGGGGCGAAATTTCCTTGCACGCGAATTGTGGCATGTGTGGAACT
>JAQGHT010001039.1 GCA_028291565.1 Planctomycetaceae bacterium
TGGGCCCGTGGGAATACGCGGTCAAAATCGTGACGCACGACAAATACAGCTTTTACAACCCGAAACAACATCCCTATTTCGATCAAAAAGGGGGACAGCTGATTTACTTCGAAGGCACCTACACTCAGATGTTTTCCGGGAATCCCGTCGCGACTCCACGCTACGAATACAATCAAATGCAGTATCGACTAGACCTCGGTGATTCCCGTTTGGCATTGCCGGTACCCGTCTATCAAGCAGGCGCCGCAGCTCAATTCCATACGAAGTCCAGGAGTGCAGCGCCCTCAGCGAAAGAGATGCGGTTTCTCGCGTTGGATCGTCCTGGAGTGAACACGATACCAATTTATTCAGTGTTGGCGGATGATGGAAAAAGCCTTCGACTGACGGACCAGCGACCTCAAGGCAAAAGTGAAACTCTTCCCGTCTTTCATGCGCTCCCGCATGACATGAAATCCCCACCAGCGACGGTTACACCGCTGTATGAATTCCAGTCTGGCGATGGAAAACGACGGGAATTTCGGATTAAAGGCGATGACGCAAAGCCAGGAGACACACGAGCGAAACAACCGATCTGTCTCGTCTGGAAACCGTAAAGGCTGGCCAAGAACGCGGCGAGCGGTGGGTGTAAACCCACTGGTTCTCCGGTATTTTGGCATCTCAACGAACTGCCCCAATCTCTGGCGAGATTGGCTACAAACTATCCGTCAGATCGTTGCCCAGCAACGTCACAATCCGGCCAGCCGAAAGCAGCCATCTCACACTGTACGCGATCGATTTCGTGAGCGAATCAACCGCGAAATCAATAGCCAGGGAGCCGCAACAATAAACGCCGCCATGAACCACGGTGCCAGACCCGCGAGAATGATCGCACACCCTTGCAAGAACCCAATCAGCTCCTGGTAGGACTTCATAAATGTCTGACCGATCTTGGTCACAAAAGGAATCGCTGTCGCCACTACTGGAGGCTGATACCGAGATCGTTCTAATAAACGGATATGAATTGTTGCCAAGTCGGTGGCGGCAGTGAGGACATTCAGCTGACCTTGCAATCGTTCGACTTCTTCGCGTACCCGACTGAGTTCCTTTTCCAACAACAACGTGTCCGGCAGCGACGCCGACTTTTCGAGATGCGACAGCAGTCGATTCTCCTCTTGGAGTTTATTCTTCACTCGAGCACTCAGATCAACATACTGATCAGTCACGTCATTTGATTTGCTGTCCGACTTGACCAACTCGGCAACGGCCACAACGTCCTTCAGAAATCCGTCGACTTGATCCAATGACAGTCGGACCGCCCAGAGTCCATAACGCTGGTCTCCTGCCGATCCGCTGATTTCATGCTGCGAGAGATAGCCCCCGGTTTCCGATAGTTTTAATGAGGAAATCAACAGTTCCACCTTTGCCACGTCTTCGTTGAAATTGTCTGAAATCAGCTGAACCTGAGACGTCGTGATGATCTTGCGGACAGAGGCCGGTTTCGCATCGGGACCGGCCTTCAGGGCTTCGATCCCCGGAATGGCTGCCGCTTGCACTTTCGCGTCTCCAGCATTTTTATCGGCTAGCGCGAGCTCGTCTTTTTTCGCCATCGACATCCTGGGGCGTTCACTCCCACCGCAACCAATGAGTAACAGGCATGCCACAAGGAGTGGCAGAATTCGGGCCGCCTTGACGAGCGAATGGTTTAGCGGGAGGATGCGCATGATGAGTCTCGAAACGAATGGTGATGGGATGCGTACAGAAATGATCCACCTGCGTTACTTTTTATTCCCTGCCGTAACTGATTCTCGTGCGCGTCAAGGAAATAGTCTCATTCCTAATCGTTCGCACGGATTGCAGATGTGACAGCCGATCTCGTGAGAAGAATATGCCGATTTATCTCGATCATCACGCGACGACTCCGGTCGATCCTCGGGTGCTTGAAAAGATGCTGCCCTTCTTTCGCGAGACCTTCGGCAACGCAGCCAGCATCAATCACGTGTTCGGCTGGCGAGCCGCTGCAGCTGTGCAAGTGGCACGAGATCAAATCGCGGCCTTGCTCAACGTTTCAGCCAAATCGATCGTATTCACCAGCGGCGCCACTGAAGCCAACAACATCGCGTTGAAAGGTGTCCTGGCCGCCGCTGGACCTAATCGGCACGTTTTGACGACCAGCGTGGAACACAAGGCAATCCTGGATCCTCTGAAACGCATGGAGCGACGGGGCCACAGCGTCACCGTTATCCCTGTGGATGACGAAGGGATTGTTGATCCTGAACAGCTCGAAGCGGCAATTCGGCCAGAAACGGTGCTGATTTCCGTCATGTGGGCCAACAATGAGATTGGCTCGATACAACCGATCGGTGAAATCAGCGAGATTTGTCGCAAAAGAAAAGTCCTGCTGCACACCGACGCGGCCCAAGCCGCAGGCAAGATTCCACTCGATTTAATCGAAACACCGGTCGACTTGTTGAGTCTTTCTGGACATAAACTTTACGCGCCCCAGGGAATCGGAATTCTTTACGTGCGACAAAGAGCACCTCGAATTCAGATCGAGCCCCTCTTTGACGGCGGAGGACACGAGGGCCACTTGCGCAGCGGGACTCTTCCTGTTCCACTCATCGTTGGCTTGGGGGTCGCCTGCCAGATCGCACAAGATGAGCTCACCACAGAGTCGCAGCGATTGTCCGAATTGTCTCTCCGATTGCGTAATGGTTTGAACCAACGGCTTGCCGGTTTGACATTCAATGGTCCGGTTGGGGCAACAAGACTTCCGGGCAATGTTCATGTCAGCGTCGCAGGAATTAATGGGGTGGCCTTATTGGCGAATCTCAGAGAGATTGCCGTCAGTTCCGGTTCCGCCTGCACAACGGCAGACCCCGAGCCCAGCCATGTCTTACGGGCCATCGGCATTCCCGAAGCTCTATCACTTGCCAGTATCCGCTTCGGCCTGGGTCGAGAAACCACGACCGATCAGATCGATTTCACAATCAGCTACTTCGCAGAAATCGTCACCAGGCTAAGAAACCAGTCGCGAGACCTCGAACTGCACGCGCCAGGACCTGGATGATTGAAGTAGTCGCCCAAGACAACGACGTAATTGTTTGCGGGACTGTGGCTTACACCACATTCGAACCGTTTGCTCATGCTCTTCGCGGAAAATGCGCCTCAATAGAGGGCAGATCCATTCGTAACCACCTCAAATTCGCAGCTTTCTATGCGAATTCCCAGCCGTCACACCGCCCTGCCCTCTGCGCGTAAATTGATGCCATTCGCCATCTCGTGCCGATAACGACAACCAGAATTGGTGCCTCAATGGAATTTACTCCGATTCACGACTTGCAGTCAGGCAGCCTTATTCTGTACGATGTCGGTTCGGTAGACGCCCCAAATTGCTTTTGGGGCGAACTTTTTTGATTTTCAGTTGTCGATGTTTCCAGAGGAAGAGTCGGTTTCTACAGCGAATTTGGTTCGCCAATTCATTGTC
>JAQGHT010001041.1 GCA_028291565.1 Planctomycetaceae bacterium
AAGGCACGACGGCCTCTGCCGCTCCCACGTTTGAAAACCTCACACTGAACGCCGGGACGGGAGACATTCTCTTCAACGGCCAGGTGGGCGGCGGCGGATTCCGGCTGGGGGTCATTAGCGTTCAGACCGCGCGCAACGTGACCACCAATGTGGGTGTGACGGCCCGTGAGATCAACCAGTTGACAGGCACGGGTGAAACGCGTTTTAATGGCTTCGTACAAACGAACCAGCCCAACGGAATTGATCTGACATCGAACTACATCACTTTCAATGGGTCCATTCAAACAACCAACGGTGGCAAAGTCCGAATCAATAATGCCAGCGACTTCCAGTTGATACCGGGGGCGGGAGCAATCAATTCCGATGGAGCGGTCACCCAGACCGGAGCCGGATTGAGCCTTGTTGGTGGTGATATCGCGACGACAGACGATACGATTTCGTTCGCGAGCGATACTTACATTGCGAACACCACCGTGCTGATGAACGCCGGTAATGGCGATGTCAAGTTCGCGAAACTGCTGCAGGTCAACAACAAAGTCTTGACCATCCGAGATGGGAACAGCGTCGACCTGGGGACTCGGACGACGGTCGCCAACGGCACATTGACGGCCTATGTCGGAAATGCGCCGTCTGTCATTGAAGGAACACTCAATGTCGCCAGCGGTGCATTGTTCACGGGTTCGGGGACAGTCAACGCCAACTTGAATATCGCGAGCGGTGCGACGCTGGCTCCAGCTTCGGCGACGACATTGCTCGGAACCGGAGTCCTGACTGTCAACGGCAACGTCAATCTGGCGAGCAGCTCGGCGTATGCCGTCGATTTGAATGGCACTGCCGCGGGCACGGGCTACGATCAACTCGTAATCAACGGGGCCGGAAACACCATGGCGATTGCTTCGGGCGCTGTGCTTCAGGCGTCCAGAAATGCCGCGTTCAGCCCGGCGATCGGCACCAGCTTGAAGATTCTCGATGGTGTGAATTCGGTGACCGGAGCTTTCACGGGAGCGACTAATGGTACGACCTTGTTCCTCAACGGTGCGTACTTCGCCATCAATTACAATAGTCCGACTGGCGATATTACACTGACGAGTGTCACCGCCCCTGGCGGAGCCGCCAAAATCATCGATAATGACGAGACCGCCACGTCGCAATATGCCGCGGCCAACAACAACGGCACGCTGGTGTTCTCGCCTTCCGCGTCCTGGAGTTTGAACACCGTTGCCGGAAGAGGTTTCACGAATGACCTGCGCTTCGCAACGGGGGCGTCATCTGAAACGGCCACCGCCACTTATACGTTCAATGGCCTGACCCCCGGTACGACTTACCGAATTTCGACAACCTGGTTCGAGCTATCCAATCGGGCCACGAACGCGCCATTTACCATCTCAGGCGGCGCCTCATCCGTCACAATCGCAGTCAATCAACAACTCGCCCCCGCCAGCTTCAGTTCGAACGGAGCTGTCTGGCAGGATCTCTCGACCGCCTACACGGTCACGGGAACCACATTGACGATCAAGCTGGGCAACAAAGCCAATGGTTATGTCATCGCGGACGCAGTACGAATCGAGGCGCAGTCTTCCGCTGGCCCGGAAGTGCAGGTTGTGAATACAACTGATGGTAATGCCAATATCAATAGTGGCACAGGCATCGTCAATTTTGGAACAGCGACTGAAGGTGGCGCGGACATCACAAAAGTGATCACGATTTCAAACACAGGGTCGACGCCGTTGATTCTGGGAAGCGCGACGCTGAATGCTCCGTCAGGGTTTCAGATCAGTGGTTATGCGCCGACATCCCTCGCGCCGGGGGCTTCTCTTCCCGTAACATTTAAATTACTGGCCGCAACTGCCGGGACTTACTCTGGTTCAGTTTCGTTCCAGACCAATGATTCTGATGAGAATCCGTTTATCATCAACGTGTCAGGCAGCGTGGTTTCGACCTCAGTCTGGATTGTCGACAATGTTCCCAATACAGGTTCGGATCTTGTCGTCGGACAATCGCCGGTGGTAGGGAATTACACCGAGACTGGAAGTTGGTTCAACAATACCGATCCCAACGTGGGCTATCTGCAAGACCTGCGGTTCGCGACAGCGGGTTCCGCTTCGACGGCCACCTGGAACTTTACTGGACTCACCTCGGGAACTTATCGCATTTCCGTGACTTATCGAGCTGAATCAAATCGCGCCACGAATGCTTCGTTCACAGTCACAGATGGCACGACGCCAGTAACGGTCAACATCAACGAACAAAATCAGCCTTCGAGTTTCCAAAGTGCGACGGTCAATTGGCAGGATCTGGTCGCGGCTTATGGCAGTGTGACGAGCGGCAAGATTTCCGTCACACTGAACGCTGCTGGTACGAATGGATACACCATCGCTGATGCCGTGAGGATTGAGCGAATCGGACCGCTCACCGCTGCCGCCGGTCCCGCCGCGCAACCGACATCGCAGGCACTTACCGTGAGCGACCTCAGAACTGTGACGGCCGCTGCGATTGCCCGCTGGCAGGCGATGGGTCTCACGGACAGTCAGCTCGCGGCGTTGAACACGATTCGATTCCAGATTCAGGATCTACCGGGCGCTCAACTGAGTGGTGAAACAGAGGCGACCATCTTTATCGATCCAACCGCAGCCGGATATGGTTGGTACATCGATCAAAGTCCTACTGACGATGCCGAGTTCAATATTCCAGTTTCCGCGACTGAGAAATCAACCAACAGCCCAGGTGCAGCCACGCAGATGGATTTGCTGACAATACTGATGCACGAGTTGGGGCATCGTCTCGGATTGCGGGACATTCCAGCCAGCACCGATCCGCATGGATTGATGACCGACACCATTAATGTGGGAACCCGCCGGCTTCCGGCGGCAAATTGGCAGCAGGCGCTATTGCCATCAAACTCGACGACGGGTTCCACACAGACGCCGCCACCAGTCCCTTTGACACCCGCGGAAATCAAAGCAGCTGCCGCTGCTGCCAAGCTCGCAGCGGCCGCCAAAGCAGCTGCCAAGGCTAAGGCCGCTGCGGATGCTAAGGCCGCAGCTGCTGCCCTGGCAGCTGCAAAGGCACAAACCGCGGCGATCGCCAAAGCCGCGGCAGCGGCAAAAGCTGCCGCCGCAAAACAGGCAGCTGTTGAAAAAGCTGCCGCTGCCAAACAGGCGGCTGCAAAAAAAACGGCAGCTGCTGCCAAAGCCTCTGGCACGACTTTCCAACATTAAAATGATTTGTAACAGTTCGACTAACTGGTCGCGTTCCCCATTAAATGTGGGTTATCAGCCACAGAGAATACGGCATCTACAAATTCGGCAGTTGGGAAAGCTCGATGAAACTTGACGCCAACAGGGTTGCTGTTGGAAAACAGAAAGGCATTCAACTCGCTCTTGATTTTCGCGATTTCATCCAAGTCCGAACGTGGCGTGTCGC
>JAQGHT010001090.1 GCA_028291565.1 Planctomycetaceae bacterium
CGGCCAAAGTCAGTCCCTTCACCGACACGGTGAGAGATGACTTTGTCGTGGTGACCTTCGTGGTCTTGTTTGTGACCGTGACGATCCCGGACTCCGCGTACCCAGTCGCGGCGGTTTGCGTTCCCGCTCCCGCCAGCTTCGCCTTTAACTCGACTTCGCTGACAGTGACACTCCCATTCTTCCCGTCGTTCTTGCCATCCTTTTCATTCTTCCCCTTTCCTGGGGCGGCGGCCTCAACAAAGCTGGCGCCCAGACACATGGCAGTCAACAACATCGCCACAACGAACTTACCTGATACGATTCTCATTGGTCGGTCTCTCTTTCTCATCAACTCCGTCGTTTCATCGTTGGTCACGTATTGCCCGCCGGGTTGGACTGGCCGCAGAAGAAAACGCTCTGTCTGCAAACGATGAATTCCTGATTCACTTCTGTAGCTGGATCCAGAGCATTGTGGCTCCGCAAGAGCCGTCTGATTCCACTTCCGCCAAGTAAAGCACAACGTGGGCCACAGTCCGTAAAATGAGATAAACCAACGTTTACTTTTGTCGCAACATCTTGCAGCCCTTTTGAGTACAGAAAATGCTGACTATTCCTGGAGACATAAAGCGAGCATTATGTCCTGGTAAAGTGGTGCGCCGCTGCCCAGCGCTGGTCAGCGGCGCCCACTTGACAACCTGATCGGAAAGGCCGAAAAGAGATGTTTGCTGGAATTCCGCGTCGTGCCAGGTTGCTTTGGCGAATCGCAAATGTCGGAGACATTCCTTGAGATATTACATTCACGTTCAGCTACCGCTATTTTTGATGGTGCTCGCGGTCATCTTCTGCTCCGAGACGGTCGTGATGTTGTTGCTGCCATATCTCGTACATGAAGAGGCGGGCGACTGGCATCGAGGGATCATCGACGCGGCACTGTTGCTGGTCATTTCCGCGCCTTTGCTGTGGTTGTTGATTGTCGACCCATTGAGAGGTGTGGCTTTGTTCGAGCGACATCGCGCGCAGACGATTATCGAAAATGCCGCTCAGGGGATCTTGACGATCAATGCGAAGAACATCGTGCAGTCGATGAATCGAGCGGCGGAGACCATGTTGGAGGTCACGTCCCAGGCAGCAACCGGGAGACCCGTGATCGACTTGCTACCGGCGTGGACGCCGGCCAGCCTGCAGGAGCGAAAGTTCGAAACGAAGGTCACGACGCGGTCAGGCGGGTCGCGTCCCGTCGCCGTTTCGATTAGCCCACTCGATCCCGACCGTGATGAGGGGCACATCCTGATGATTCGCGACTTGACCGAACAATATCTTGCGGAGCAGCGACGTGTCGAAGCGGCCGTGATGCGGGCGGAAAAACTCGCACTGGCGGCGCAGATCGCTTCGAGCGTCGCCCACGAATTGCGAAACCCGCTGACTTCCATGAAGATGCTGGTCCAAACGAATCGTGAGGAAGTTTTGGCACGCGGAATGCCTGTTGAGGATCTGGATCTGATCAATCAGGAAATCCTGCGGATGGAACTGTCCCTGCGAGAATTCCTCAGCCTTGCGCGTCATAGTCCGCAGCGACTGGAATGGATCCAGCTGGACGATGTCATTTTACGCACGTTTCGATTGGTCGAAACGCGAGCTCGACAACAGCAGGTTGAACTCCAATTCTCACCCGCCTCTAAACCTGTCACTCTCAACGCGGACCGCGATCACTTGCAACAGTTGTTTCTGAATCTGGCAATGAACTCACTGGATGCCATGCCGTCCGGAGGCAAACTGACCGTGGAGCTCGCGGAGTCCGAAGAAGGCATGGAAGAGATCCGAGTCAGTGATACAGGGACCGGGATTCCGCCCGAGATTCTGGGGCGGCTCTTCGAAGCATTTGTGACCAGCAAACCAACTGGGACCGGACTGGGATTGGTTGTCAGCCGCCGCCTGGTCGAAGAACAGGGTGGATCTATTTCCGCCATCAATCGCCCCGAAGGTGGGGCAGTGTTCACGATTCGGCTGTCCCGAAATCCCGACGTCGTACCAACCGTTGGCGCCGATTCGTTCCCTATGAGTCACACTGTATCATGACAAGATTGCTCGTCATCGACGATGAACCAGGTATTCAACACTCGTTTCGCAGAGCGTTTGGCGCACCCGAGTTTCAGGTCGAAACCACGGGCCGAGCCGATCTCGGCCTGAAATTGATGCGTTCTTACGCGCCCGATGTCGTCATTCTGGATGTCAAGCTGCCGGACGCAACCGGGTTGCAGGTCCTTCCGGCACTCCGGCAAATCGATGCCCGTGTCCCGGTCATCGTCATTACCGGGCATGGGACCACGGACACGGCGATTGAAGCCATGAAACTGGGGGCATTTGACTACGTACTGAAGCCATTGGAACTCGAAACGATTCGACAAATCGTCAAACGAGCGGCAGCGGTTGGACTGCAGATGCGAGTTCCAACGGTACTGGATGACGGCGCCGAACCAGCCTTAAAGATCAACCCTGACTGCGAAACAATTCTGGGACGTTGCGCAGCCATGCAGGAAGTCTATAAGACAATCGGACGAGTCGCCGCAACGGACGTTGCCGTGCTGATCCAGGGAGAAAGCGGTACCGGAAAGGAACTGGTCGCTCGAGCGATCTATCAGCACAGCCACCGGGCGAAGTCGACGTACCTGCCCATCAATTGTGCCGCAATCCCCGAATCTTTGTTGGAAAGTGAACTTTTCGGACATGAAAAGGGTTCTTTCACCGATGCCGACAGAATGAAGATTGGCAAGTTCGAACAGTGCCACGGCGGGACATTGTTTCTGGATGAGGTCGGTGATATGCCGCCGTCAATGCAGGTCAAGATATTGCGGGTCCTGCAAGAACGGCAACTGGAGCGTGTCGGGGCGACGCAAACGATCTCTGTCGATGTTCGACTGATTGCGGCGACACATTACGACTTGAAACGCCGGGTGGCGGAAGGGCTTTTTCGCCACGATCTGTACTACCGTTTGGGGGTCTTGACGATTGAACTTCCGCCGTTGCGACAACGCGGTGAAGATCTGCCCATGCTCGCGCAACATCTCGTCGAGCGTTATAGCCGAGAACTTCACCGCGACGTCCGTTCGATCGCACCCGAGACGATGTCCTTGCTAATGAGTTATCGTTGGCCTGGAAATATCCGCGAATTGCAGAGCGTCATCAAGCAGGCCTTAATCAAGGCAACAGGATATGTCCTGTTGGCCGAATACCTGCCTGCGGCAATTCGCGATCCTGACGGATTGGCCGGCGGAGCGTCGAATGCCACAGAGAATGCTTTCGTCGATTTCGATGGCTATATCACGGAACGAATCGCTGCCGGTTCAACGACCATCCATGAAGAATGCCTGCAATTCATGGAACGCAGGCTGTTCACCGCCATGTTGAAGCACACTCGAGGAAATCTAACGCAATCCGCGCGTCTCCTGGGCATTCATCGACGCACACTTCGCCTGAAGCTCCATGGATTTGGACTGGCATCGCCACCCGATGATGAATTGCAATGAGTTATTGCATTGCATGAGTTGCGAGTGATTGGTGCGATACTCACTAGGAATTTCTTTGGTATGCAAGCCGATTCAAGACTTGCGAAATCAGAGTAATGCCGGTCCAAGTTTTTCGATAGCAAGGCGATTGACGGGCGTGAACATCCATCTCGCGACCGTTGTTGCCGCTGCGGTCCTACGCGATCGGTTTATGCGGTCCGCCTGCGAAAACGTGCTGCGGGGAAGACTGCTTCAGCCATTACCTCCGCCATCTCCACCATGACCGCCGTTCCCACCATGGCTGCCCCCATTTTCTCCATCACCATTGCCACTCACCCCAGATCCGAAAGTTCCTGTCAAATCGATGGTGGTTCCGTCGGATTCAACAACCGTCAGAGTGTCGCCGGCGCTGATCGCTGGTACTGTATCCCCGTTCTTGCTCAAGAGGAGAAGGTGAACTTTCCCCGAAGTCACGGTCTCCGTTCCGATGGCCGTTCCGTTGAGATCAAACGTGACCACGCTGCCGTCAGCCAGCGTCAGTCCACTCACTACAATTCCCAGTGACGAAATTGTGGTAGACGTTCCTGTGGTGGTGTCGGTCAATGTGACGGTTCCGAACTCGGCTTCACCGGTAGCGGTTGTTTGCGTGCCTGTTCCAGTCAACTTCGCTTTGAACCCCGATTCACTCGCAGTGACGGAACCGCCGCCGTTTCCGCCAGAACCATGTCCGTTTCCGTCACCATTACCACCATTACCGTCGCCGTTGCTTCCAGAACCGAAAGTACCTGTCAGATCAACCGTCGTACCATCGGCTTCAACAACCGTCAGGATATCGCCGGCAATGATCGCTCGGACCGTATCCCCGTTCTTGCTCGAAAGGAAAATGTGAACGTTCCCGGATGTCACGGTTCCCGTACCGATGGCCGTTCCGTTGAGATCAAACGTGACCACGGTGCCGTCAGCCAGTG
>JAQGHT010001100.1 GCA_028291565.1 Planctomycetaceae bacterium
AGTGAAACCGATGGAAGTCAAGAAGCCCAAAACTGACCAGTCAGGGTTCCGCCGACGCGGGTCGGTAGGAACCTTTTTGTGAGTACAACTATGCTTCGATCACGAGTTAGGCACGACGGCAGCTCCCGTTACTCCTACATCCGCGCCGGTTACTCCATCGTGCTGGCTGCCTGGATCTTATCATCCGCTTCCGTTACCGGGGTGGCTGCCGCTGATCCAATCTCGACTATGACTGTCGAACCGGCGTCTGTAACCCTCTACGGACATCGGTCAGTACAGCAATTGTTAGTCAGTGACGCGACCACGCCCGGGACTTTCGCTGACGTGACGCGGGATGCCACTTACGAAAGCCTGGTCCCGTCAGTGGCGATTGTCACAACAAAGGGCCTGATCGTGCCCCGAGCTCATGGGACGGCCGAAATCGTTGTTCGGCATAATGGACGTGAAGCTCGAGTTGCTCTGAGGGTCGAAGATTATGATCGTACGATCCCGATCGACTTTGAAACGGATGTCATTGCCGCACTCAGCAAAGCGGGTTGCAATCAGGGATCCTGCCACGGTTCACCGCAGGGCAAAAACGGCTTTCGTTTGAGCCTGCGAGGCTTCGACCCGACTCTGGACTTCATGACCCTCACCCATGAAGACTATGGGCGCCGCACGAATACATCTGCTGCGGATGAAAGCCTCGTCCTGAAAAAAGGACTGGCCGAAGTGCCCCATCAGGGCGGACGGCGATTCCGCCGTACTGATCCGGAATACCAGATTCTGCGTGCCTGGATCGATAACGGCTGCCCTCCTTCGCCATCAGCGATCGCGAAACCCACGAATGGCAATCCGCCGAAAACACCGGCTCCCGCCCCGATCAAACTGGTGCGTCTGGAAGTTTTGCCTGGTGGCCGACGGCTGCCAACCAGTCACCCGAAGCAACAGCTTGTCGCGCGGGCTCATTTCAGTGACGGTCGAATTCGCGATGTGACAGATCTGTCGGTGTTCACAACCAAGGAGAAAGAGGCCGCGACGATCAGTGCCAGCGGCATGGTGGAGTTCAACCGGACTGCCGAAGTCGTATTTCTCGCCCGCTATCTGGATCGTATTACTGGAGTCCGCCTGTCCTACCTGCAGCGCGATGCCGAATTCGCATTCCATTCTCCGCCGGAAGCCAATACTGTTGATCATCACGTTTTCGCCAAGCAGCGTGATTTACAGCTGCTGCCTGCAAACGTGGCCGGCGATGAGGTATTTCTCCGCCGCGTTTACCTGGATGTCACTGGCGGCATGCCGACTCCTGAGGCAGCACGTCACTTCCTGGATTCGAAGGAATCCAACAAGCGAGCCCGTTTGATTGACGAACTTCTCGAACGGGACGATTATGCCGAATTTTGGGCCTTGAAATGGGCCGATCTGATGCGCGGCAGCGATGTCACAATCAGCCGCCGTGGAGTCCACAGCTTCCATCGTTACCTGGTCGACCGATTTCGACACGATCGTCCCTTCGATGAATTTGCTCGTGAAACGTTGACCAGCCTGGGTAACACTCTGCACAAACCCGGCGCCAATTTTCATCGCATTGCCCGCACTCCTGATGAAGCTGCCGAGGCCACCGCGCAGCTCTTCCTGGGTGTGCGGATTGGCTGTGCGAAATGCCACAATCATCCGTTCGAAGCGTTGACCCAGGATGACTACTATGGCTTGGCCGCCTATTTCGCCCGCGTGAAGTTCAAGGGCAAGCAGTTCATGGTGGATGATGAAATCGTCTATTTGGACCGCAATGGCGATGTGCGTCATCCCACCAAGAATGTGAACATCCCTCCCGCAGCATTCGGTGAACCCGCCGGGGAACTTGGTCCCGATGATGACAGGCGGGAAAAGTTAGTGGCCTGGCTCACGCGGGCCGACAATCCCTACTTCGCCAAATCGACCGTGAATCGCGTCTGGTACCACTTGTTCGGCCGCGGAATTGTGGAACCCGTCGACGATTTTCGGGATACGAATCCTCCCTCGAACCCGGAATTATTGGACCAGCTTGCAACAGAATTTGTGAAGAGCGGATATCGCATCAAACCCGTGTTGCGGCTGATTTTGAATTCCAATACGTATCAGCTGGATGTCCGCCCTGCCCCGAACCAGTCGCGTTACGCGGCCACACCCGAGCCCTATTTCACGCATTCAGTCCCACGCATGCTGACAGCGGAACAACTGTTGGATGCGGTGACGACGGTGACCGGAGTTCCCGAAGAATTTCCGGGATACCCGCGTGGCACGCGCGCCATTGAGATCGCTGAAGGAGCCATTGAGCATCCATTTCTGAAGGCCTTTGCAAAGCCGGTGCGCGATGTCACCTGTGAATGTGCGCGTGAAGATGATCCTTCACTGAGCCAGGTGATCCACCTGCTTAACAACAAAGGAATCGTGCAGAACATCAAATCACCGCAAAGTCACGTCAGCCAGTGGCTGTCAGCCGGCCTGAATGACGATCAAGTCATGGAGAATGTCTACCTGCTGACGCTCAGCCGACGTCCCGCTCCGGCCGAACGAGATCTTGTTCGGGCGCATCTTGCAAAAGCGGCTGACCGGGCGGCTGGATTTCACGACTTGCAGCACGCTCTGTTGAACTCGAACGAGTTCCTGTTGCGGCACTAGACTGGACTTGTATGGCCAATCGTGCTAGAGATTGGCGATTGGAGACTTCGTTTTTACGTCGCGAGCCCCAAGGTCTAGCGATTTTGGCGACGACGGTTCGGTCCCAAACACCTGCAATGGGGTTTCGTCGATGCGTTTGCCTGTTCTATTCTGTCTCTGCATTTGGTCGTTGACGTACTCTCCATTTGCTGCCGCCGACGACAAGGTCATCTCGCGAATTGCTTTCGGTTCGTGCTGCAACCAGGATCGGCCTCAGCCGATCTGGGATTCCATTGTCACGACTCACCCCGAACTTTTCTTGTTTCTCGGCGACAATATCTACGGCGACAGCGAGGACATGAATGTCCTGCGCGCCAAGTTTCAACTGTTGGGCAATCAGCCGGGCTATCAGAAGTTGAAACAGACTTGTCCAATTCTCGCCACGTGGGACGATCACGATTTTGGTGCGAATGACGCAGGTGCTGAATACCCCAAGAAGCGGGAATCACAGGTTGTTTTTCAGGATTTCTTCGACGTCCCCAAAAACGATCCCCGACGCCAGCGGGAAGGTGTCTATTCGTCGCATCTATTTGGTCCGGTTGGGAAGCGAATTCACGTCATCCTGCTGGATGCACGCTATTTCCGGAGCCCACTGAAGGCGGGGTTCCAACCCGGGGAACCTGGCGAAGGCCGTCGGGGCAAATACATCCCCAGCACAGACGCGAGTGCCACGGTGCTGGGAGAGGCGCAGTGGAAATGGCTGGAAGAGCAACTACTCGTCCCAGCAGAAATTCGAATTATTGGATCAGGTGTGCAAGTCGTCGCTGATGAACACGGTTCCGAGATGTGGGGCAATTTTCCTGCGGAACGACTCCGATTTCTCAAGTTGATTCGCAAGACGGCCGCCACAGGCGTGGTCATATTGAGCGGCGATCGGCATCTTTCAGAAATCTCACGCCTGGCTGCCGATCATCCTGACAATGTAGGCTATCCATTGTTTGACGTGACCAGTAGCAGCTTGAATGTTCCCAGCGGTAACTTCACCAAAACGAACGTTCGATTCGCGAACGAAGTCAATTCCTACCGCGTTGGCCTGACTTATTTCGACACCAATTTTGGTACGGTCCTGGTTGACTGGTCGCAACCCGACCCTGTGATTCGACTTCAAGTTCGAGACGAGAAAGCAGAAGTCGTGCTGCAACAACGATTGAAACTCAGCGATCTTCGCCCTGCCACAAAGTGAACACCGGGACGGTAACACAGGATACGTACGATACCGCATAATGCGGTTAGTTGTCGTCAAAAAACGGAACTCGTTGGAGTCCCGCCTTCAGGCGCACAATGTGACACTCCATTGAGGTGGATGAATTTCGGCGACCAAGTCCGGCTGCGGCCGCGCCGCTGGGACCGCCAGAGGCTTTTGAAGTTGGGCTATTTTTAGGCCATTGCCCTTAGTCCCGTCAGGGACGATCGATAGTAGCCCACCGTTTCAACGGTGGGATTATCGAGTGCAAGAAATTGGAAAGTCCCTCGGGGACGACAGAAAATGAATTGGGAATCAATGTCGAACAATTTGTGTGGAACACAGCGAATCTGTCGTCCCTGATGGGACTTTGAATTCTTCTCTTTCGTGATCCCACCGTTGAAACGGTGGGCTACTATCGATCGTCCCTGACGGGACTGGTTAAAAAAAGCCATAGCAGCGCAACCTCAAAGTCTGAAGCCGGGACACCAACCGCTGAATCGGTCCCTTCCTTCGCGAAATCATTTCCTGCATGACCGATCCCAAATCCGAATCTGATCCACATCGTCCGTTGCCGGAAGTTTCCCTGATTCTGCCTGTCTTTAACGAAGCTCAAAACCTCGGTTCCTTGCTGGACGGGTTGCAGATCGCCCTGAAGCACTGCTGCAAGGCTTTCGAAATCGTCGTCGTGAATGACGGATCGACCGACGGAACACGAGACATCCTGCGAGGCCGCACCGATATCCGATTGCTGGAGCATCCTGTGAATCGCGGATATGGGGCTGCGCTCAAGACCGGCATCCGGCTCGCGAAATATCCGATCATTGCGATTTCAGATGCGGACGGAACTTATCCTCCGGAACACCTCGCAAATCTGCTGTTACGGATGAATCAGGCCGACATGGTGGTCGGCGCTCGAACTGGGGCCGAAGTCCAATATCCGATGATTCGCGGGATCCCGAAATGGTTCCTGGTGCGATTCGCCGAATGGATGGCCCGGCAGCGAATTCCAGATCTGAATAGCGGACTGCGCGTGTTCCAACGAGATATTGCTCAACGCTTTTTAAAAATCCTGCCCGATGGTTTCAGCTTCACCACGACCATTACGCTGGCAATGCTCACGAATGGATACCTCGTCGAGTATGAATCGATTAACTATCGAGCCCGCACAGGGCGCAGCAAGATCCGGCCAATCCGAGACACATTGGGGATGCTGAGAACGATCCTGTTCACAGGCATGTATTTCGCTCCCCTGCGAGTCTTCCTGCCAATCGCAGCATTTTTCAGTTTCGGATTTCTTTGCACAGTCACCCAAGACATCATTTACCGAGATTTGACCGAACGCACACTCATATTGTTCGTGGCCGCAACGCAATTTGGAATGTTCGCATTGCTGGCAGAGATGATTGATAAGCGGAGCCCATAGGCTGATTGCCGGCGTCAGTTTTTGGCGAACAATTCCCTGATCACGGACGTCCACGGACGCCTGCGAGCTCTGCCGCGAATGATGCCGAGAACGATTTCTCTGATCCAGCACAATCGGTCCGTCAAAGTTGCCCACGCAATTCGCGAAGTCGAAACACTCAATCCAGATTCGGCATATCCAAATCGCTGCAGCCATTCTCGAGACCGACGTTCAATCATGGCAATCTGCGAGGCTGTCAGCTCTGTTTGCCATTGATCAACTCGGCTGCGGTCCACGGGGCGGAGCGTCTTGTGCTTCCATAATTCATCGGGGCGAAAGCCCTGCTCGATGGTTGGCCGCTCTTGAAAGTTCAGCATCTCTGGTTCGAATTGCTCCCCAAGAAATTCACACAACCCTTTGAGAACAGCTTCGGCATCTTGAACCAGGTCTTCATATCGCACGAGACGGAACTGAGAAGGCTGTAACCGTTGTTGAAGCTCGGTTGCAGTTCGAGCGACTCGACACCAACGCCTGGTAATTCGTCCAACGCTTTTCGAGCCCCAGGTGGTTTCCATTTCGGAACGCACCACCGCTCGCGGGTCTCGGATCAAGCACATGAATTTCGCTTGGGGAAATGCTTTTAAAATCGCGGAGACATGGAACAAATGCCGCGGGGATTTCTCACCAATCCGGCGTTTGCCACGCGCGTTCGCATAAAGCATCAGCAATACGAGAAACAGGTCGTCATACCCGCCGGCTGTTGCTTTCAACGATTCCGTGACTTCATCCCAGTTCAACGCGAGATCAGCAACGGAGCAATTCGGTCCATTCACGTACTGCCCGACACGCCCAAAATTCACAGGGTCGGTCAGGGATCCCAGCTGCCGCTGGCGAGACCAGATTTGATCGAAAAAACTCGTCTCTGGCGGAATCGTGATGGCTGAGTGCGAAGACAGCATGGCCTGTAACAAGGTGGTCCCACCACGGTGAGGGCCGACAATGAAGAACAGACTGTCTCGGATCTCGCGCAAGCGATCCTGCATGGGTATTTGCCTTCTCTAGCCTTGCTCGGGGTTCGCCGCTACATTCAGCTTGATATTCGATACAAATTCATTCAGACTCGATCCTAGCGACAATTCGACCGCCTGCCAGGAAATCATCCGCCGATGCCCGAACAACTTGTTCACACGTTTGCACTTCCAAACGGACTCACGCTGCTTATCGAGCCGATGGCCGACGTGCAATCCGCCGCGTTTTCGCTGCTCGTGCCGGGAGGCAGCGTGTATGACCCCGCCGACCAGGCTGGCTGTGCTTCCGTGCTGGTGGAATTGCTGTTGCGAGGTGCGGGAAATCTCAACAGCGAAGCGTTAACAAATGCGTTGGACAATCTGGGTCTACAACGGCACGAAGGCGTTGGCCGACAACATATCTCCTTTCATGCGGCGACGTTAGCCGAAAATCTTCCCGATTCACTGAGGATTTACGCTGATATCGTCCGACGTCCGCACCTGCCGAACGGTGAATTCAAAGCGGCTGTCGCGGGCTGTGCTCAAACACTGCTGGCCATTGAGGACGATCCGTATGATAAGGCAATGCTGGAATTGCGGCGAATGTGTTTTCCGTCGCCCTGGGGTAATCCCAGTGACGGAACACTCGAAGGCTTGTCGAATCTCGGAATGAAGCACGTCAAGCAGCATTTTGCGCGCTGCTTTCGCCCCAACGGGGCAATCCTGGGCGTGGCGGGAAAAGTGGACGTCGCAGAAATCAAGACTCTGGTCGAAGCGGCATTCGGTGACTGGAAATCGAAGCCCGATCCAGGGTTTACCACCGGCTCCCGAGGTCCGCATCAGGGTCATGTCGAACAGCAAATCGATCAGACCCATCTGGCGATTGCCTACGACAGTGTTCCCTGTCGGCATCCTGACTACTACACCGCCTGGGCCGCCAACTGGGTCCTCGGTGGCGGTTCGAGTGCCCGGCTGTTTACTGAAGTTCGGGAACGTCGCGGATTGTGTTATTCAGTCCATTCGCAACTGACGTCGACTCGGGACGATGGACGCGTTTTGTGCCATGCCGGTGTGACGGTCGATCGAGCTCAAGAGGCTTTGGAGGTCATCCTTCAAGAAATCAAACGCCTTCCTGGCAGCATTCAGGAAAGCGAACTCAATCGCTGCAAGGCAGGCGTCAAGAGTGAACTCATCATGCAGCAGGAATCGAGTTCGTCGCGCGCCGCGGGTTTGTCGAACGACTGGTTCCACCTGGGCCGAGTGGTTTCACTGGACGAGGTGCGGCAGAAGATCGAAGCGTTGACCGTCAATTCCCTGCACGAGCATCTGGAACAACATCCACCGCAAGATTTCACCATTTTAACGCTGGGCCCGCGGCCCTTGGAACTGGACCGAGAAGGGATTTTGTAGCCGAATCCGTGGATACGACGACTGATATGAACTCGTCCAAAGTCTCACGACTTCAGCTACTCCAAAGTCTCACGACTTCGGCTACGCGAATTCTGCGAATAAAAATATCCTTCCCGGCGTTTCCCTCACAGGTGCCCCAATGCAATTTCATCAAACGCGGCTTGCCAATGGCCTGCAAATCATCGCCGAGTTGACACCGAGTGTGCACAGTATCGCTTTGGGTTTCTTTGTCCAGGCGGGAGCGCGCGACGAAACGACCGAGCTTTCCGGCGTGACGCATTTCCTGGAACACATGGCTTTCAAGGGGAACGAGCGCTTTTCCCCCGACGACGTCAATCGTGTGTTCGATGAACTGGGTGCGAAATACAACGCCGATACCAGCGAAGAGCAAACGCGTTTCTACGCGGCAGTTCTTCCCGAATATCTCGAGCCGACTACAGAATTGCTCGCCGCCCTGATGCGTCCAGCGCTCCGGCAGGACGATTTCGACATGGAGAAAAAGGTCATCCTGGATGAAATCGCCAAGGATAATGACCAGCCTTCAACCGTGGCATTTGAAAAAGGAATGCAAACCTACTTTGAAGGACATCCGCTCGGCCGCTGTATTCTGGGAACTCTGAACAGCGTTTCGGATCTGACCTCGGAACAAATGCGAAACTACCATCAACAACGCTATGGCGCCAGCAACATGCTGCTTGTCGTGGCGGGCAACTGCGACTGGAATCGCATTGTTGACGTCGCGACCAGGTATTGTGCAGACTGGACGGCAGGAAATGCTCAGCGGGAATTCCCGCCACATCAACCGAAAAGTTCGATCCATGTTGTCCAGCGTGACAGCTTGCAGCAGCAGTATGTGATGCATCAGGCCGCTGGCCCCCACGCCCGAGACCCTCAGCGAGCCGCCGCCGACATATTATCGGTGATCGTTGGTGACGCAGGCGGAAGCCGCCTGTACTGGGAACTGGTTGATCCAGGACACGTCGAAATGGCGGAGACGCAGTTTCAGCCCTACCACGGGGCTGGTGTCTTCCGGACTTTAATCATTGGCCCTCCCGAAAAGACCAACAAAAATCTGGGTCGCATCAAGAAGGTGTTCGAAAAAGTCAATCGTGATGGCGTCACAGAAGCCGAGTTGCAGCAGGCCAAAAGCAAAGTCTGTTCGCGCATCGTCTTATCGAGCGAACGGCCGATGAATCGCCTGGATTCGCTCGGCGACAACTGGGTCTATCGCGACAACTATCAATCCGTGGCAGATGATCTGAACCTGTATCGATCAGTGACAACCACAGCAATTCGGGAATATCTCAAACAGTACCCATTGGCGCAGACAGCAACCGTCGCGGTGGGCCCCCTGGCGAACCTTGCCTGGAAATAGTTTGAGGCGT
>JAQGHT010001101.1 GCA_028291565.1 Planctomycetaceae bacterium
AGCCTGCACCACGGGCAGCTGCAGTTCCATCAGCAACTCGTCGCTCGGTTCAAATTGGGTCCGGCATTCCGTGCATATCTTGCGGACCAGCCTCTGTGCCAGAATGGCTTCCACTGTGGCTGTCAGCAGGAACGGCTGAATGCCCATATCGCGGAGCCGCGTCACGGCACTCGGAGCATCATTCGTGTGCAGTGTGCTGAACACCAGGTGGCCCGTCAGCGCACTCTGCACGGCGATTTCGGCCGTTTCAAAGTCGCGGATCTCGCCAATCAGAATCGTATCGGGATCATGCCGCAGGATGCCTCGCAGCACCGTGGCGAACGTGACGTCAATGTCCGGATTGACCGGGATCTGAATCAGACCTTCAATTTCGTATTCGACGGGATCTTCCGTCGTGATGATCTTGGTTTCCAGATCGTTCAGTTCGTTCAAGGCCGAGTACAACGTGGTGGTCTTGCCGGAACCAGTGGGGCCCGTCACCAGCACGATGCCGTTCGGACGGCGGATCATCTGCCGGAACCGCGACAGCGTGTTCGCGTCCATGCCGATCTTATTCAAATCGAGCTGCACGACCGTTCGATCGAGCACCCGCATGACGACCGCTTCTCCGAACATCGTCGGCAACACGCTGACACGCAAGTCGACCGAATTGCCATTCACGCACAATTCAATTCGACCGTCCTGAGGTAGACGGCGTTCGGCGATATCCAGTTCCGCCATAACCTTGATACGGGTCACAATCGCGTTTGCCAGGTGGCGTGGCGGCGGGACCATTTCATACAGGACGCCGTCGGCCTTCACGCGAATCTTGAATTCGTCTTCAAAGGGTTCGAAGTGAATGTCGCTGGCTTTGTCTCGAATGGCCAGCAGCAACACCATATTCAACAGCTTGCGGATTGGTGCCGCATCGGCCAGTTCTTCCTGGCTGGTGATATCGAAACCACCCGAGCGAGAAACGTCCTCACCCATCTGATCTTCGATGTCGCTCAGGACATCCAGCAGACTCTCTTCCTTGTCGGCGTAATAGCGTTCAATCGCTTGCTGCACGTGGATCTCGTTGGAGACCGCGCCCCGGACATCAAAGCCCAGGAAGTTTCGCAAATCGTCCAGAGCCCCGATGTTCTGGGGATCGGCCATTGCCACAGTCAGCGTGTTGTCCTTGAAGGACACCGGCATGATCTTGTACAGACTGGCCATCGTTTCCGGAACCATTTCCAGCACTTTGGCGGGAACGTTGGTTTCCGGAAGATTGACGACCTGCATGCCCCACTGTTCAGCGAGTGCCTCCGAGACTTGGGCATCCGTCACGAAACCCAGGCGGACCGCAACCCGGCCGATGACTTCGCCAGGGCTTTGCTTTTGCTGCTCCAGCACATCCCACAGTTGATCATCTGTGAGATATCCCAAGTCGACCAGAATCTGTCCCAAACGACGTGACGCCATGTCGCAGTGCTTTCCGTGCTCAGTGTTACGCCAGTCAGAGACATGGCGAAGTTCTTCTTCGTGTTTTTGATCCCGCACACCGCCACCCATCAGGCATTTTTCGTGTGCCGGGTGGCCAGATCAGGGCTGATTTTGATGGAATGGGACGTATGAGACTGATGGGACTTATCGGGCCAAGCAGTCACAATTCGCACAAGCCAGCGGCTTATGCTACGGCGACGCTGGACCAGCAGGCTGACGCCCACCGCTCGCCTTTCTCATTCTTCCTCGTCGTCTTCCTCGTCTTCTTCTTTCAGCAGACCCTTCTTGGCGAGAGTGATCTTGTTTCGCAATTCTGCCGGGCCGTTGGAACGCACGATGCAGTCTCGTTCTTCGCACAACCCTGTTTTCCAGAGATTGAACAAGGCATCGTCCAGCAATTGCATGCCGTATTTTTTTCCGGTCTGGATCGACGAATTAATACGGTACGTTTTATTTTCGCGGATCAGGTTGGCGATGGCGGGGGTTACCACCAGCATCTCATAGGCGGCTACCAGCCCTTTTGGCTTGCGTGGCAACAGGGCCTGGCTGAGAATCCCGATGATGGCCGTCGACAACTGTGTCCGAATCTGCTCCTGCTGATTCGTCGGAAACACGTCGATGATACGATTCACAGTTCCCTGAGCACCGGTCGTGTGCAGCGTTCCAAACACCACGTGGCCCGTTTCGGCGGCCGTGATGGCGGCCTGAATCGTGTCCAGGTCTCGCATTTCACCGACCAGGATGATGTCGGGATCCATACGCAACGCACGTCGCAGGGCTTCCGGGAAGTCCGGCACATCGACGCCCACTTCGCGCTGATTGACGGTGCACTTTTTGTGTTTATGGTAATACTCGATGGGGTCTTCGAGTGTAATAATATGATGATCACACGTATCGTTCAGATAGTTGATCATACTCGCCAGGCTGGTGGTCTTGCCAGAACCCGTGGGGCCCGTGACCAGGAACAAACCGCGTGGCCGGGTGATCAATTCGACGATCACCGACGGCAGCCCGAGTTGTTCGAATGTCAAGAATTCGTTCGGAATTCGCCGCAGCACCATTCCAATATGGCCGCGCTGTTTGAACACTGCCACGCGGAACCGGGCCGCATCACCGAAGGCGAACCCAAAGTCGGTTCCCCCCCGTTCCTGCAGCTCCTGCTGGTTGCGTTCGGGCGTGATACTCTTCATCAGGCCAACACAGTCTTCGGCCTCCAGAGATTTTGTTTCCAACCTCACCATGTGGCCGCCAGACCGCAACACGGGTGGCTGCCCGGAAGTAATATGCAGATCGCTCGCCCGCTGGCTGACCACAGTCTGCAACAGCTTATCGATCTGAACGGTACCGGCAGTTACTGCCATCGAGTTCTACTCCTGACACTCGTCGAAGGACGGGGTCCGCACGCGATTGCGATCTATTGATTTCGAATGATTGATATTGAACACCGACTATATTTGAAAACGCATGATTCTCGAGAACCGAGAAGAGCGTGTTGACGCCTCAATTATCCGGCCTGCCGACTTCCTCCACAAGAAAAACCTCAAAATCTCCAAATTGAGCGCTCGCTCGTCACCCATTCGAATTCTGACTTCATGCTTCAAATCCCAATTTGGGGACCTGCACCATACCAAAGAAACGGTTTCAGCCGAGGTTTTGGTACTAGGGCAAACCACAACACCGAGTGTTGCATTTTGCGCATCAGCTTTTTGCCAGGCTCGGCTCAAAGGAGCAAAATGCTCCGTTATGGCCGGGCAATCGTTTTGTGAATTTGTCGCGAATTCGCTACGAGCCCGATACAGACTCGAGTCGCTGCCGTTCGCACTTGACAAATGCACGCCTGTGTCAATTTAGTGGCCGCCCTGATACAGTTTGAAGATCTCCTGCAAATTCGTAAGTCCTTGCAGTGCCTTGTCGACAGCATCTTCCATGAGTGTTTTCATGCCGGCCAATTTGGCCTGCCGACGCAGGTTTTGAGCCGGTTCGCTGCGGAAAGTCATCTCCCGCAAGGTGCTATTCATGAGCATCAATTCGTAGACAGCCATGCGCCCGCGACAGCCTGTTTGCTGGCAATGTGAACAGCCTACACCGCGAATAAAGGTGCCCGTGGCCTGCCGTGCGGGATCAATTTCCAAGGCTTCCATTTCGCCCGGGTCGGGCTTGTAGGGCCCCTGACATTTTGGGCAATTTCGCCGCACTAGTCGCTGGGCCATGATGGCCATTACGCTGGACGCGACCAGAAATGGCTGCACACCCATGTCAATCAGGCGTGTAATAGAAGCGGGCGCATCGTTCGTATGGAGAGTACTAAAAACCAAGTGTCCCGTAAGAGAAGCCTGAATTGCCATCTCAGCCGTCTCATGATCTCGAATTTCACCGACGAGGATCACATTCGGGGCTTGTCGCAGCATCGCCCGGACGATGCGGGCGAAAGTCAGGCCGATGCTGGCTCGCACTTGAACCTGGTTGATGCCCGGGAGGTAGTATTCGACGGGATCTTCGGCCGTGATGATCTTTCGGTCTGGGCGGTTCAGTTCTCCGAGCGCACTATAGAGTGTCGTCGTTTTTCCCGATCCCGTAGGACCTGTCACCAGAAAGATTCCATTCGGGCGCCGAATGATGTTTTGAAATTTTCGGTAATTGTCTTCGCCGAAACCCAAACTGCGGATACCGACCTTGATGTTATCGCGGCTGAGGATTCGCATGACGATCGACTGACCGTGGACGCTCGGTAACAAACTGACGCGCAAGTCGAGGTCTTTACCTCCGACTGTCGTCTTAATTCGGCCGTCCTGAGGCTTCCGTTTTTCGGAGATGTCGATTCCGGACATGATCTTGAAGCGGGAGGTAAGTGCCGCAAGCAGGCGCCGGGGAGGGCTATCGCGCTCGATCAGGACACCATCGATGCGGTACCGAATCCGCACGCGATTTTCGAATGGCTCGACATGGATATCGCTGGCCCGCATATTCACGGCTTCGGCGATGATCAGATTGCACAGCCGGATGACGGGTGCGGTTTCGTCGTCCTGATTGGATGCGGTGCTGGCCATTTCCGCTTCGGTCGCGGTGAAGTCGATGGCGGTTTCGGTGAATTCATTCAGAATCGAGTCGACCGATTCCGTGTCGCCGCCGGCGCCATAGTTCTTATTAATTGCGGCGAGAATCGATTCTTTCGAAGCCAGCACGACGCCGATTTCACGATTCAAGACAAAACGGAGTTTATCCAGGACGTCATAGTTCATGGCCTCGGAGATGGCGACCGTCAATTTGTCGTCTTCGACGGCGACGGGGCAGACGGTATTTTCCCGGGCGACGGACTCGGGAAGCATCTGGACGGCCGCCTGGGAGATTTCGGTATCTTCCAGGTTGACATACTTGTAGCCAAACTGAGCGGCCTGGGCCTGACCGATATCATCGATCGTTACGTATTCCAGTTTCAGGAAGGCATCTTCAATCTTGATCCCTTGAGCAGAGGCCAAGTCTTTTGCCTCTTGGGCCTGATCTTTACTGATCAGTCCCTTTTTAACGAGCTGTGTCATCCAATCGGCTGCCATTTTGCAACAACTCCTCTGGCCGGAAGTCCGGGACAGTTTTCAGTCCGACGTGATTGTGATCGTAAATAAGTCAGCGTAATGAGATTGGGTGTTATTCGGTTCGCCGCTACGAATGGGTCTTGTGCAATACTTATTGCCGCGATCAAACGTCCCATTCTTAACCGTATGCGGTATATCGGCTTCGCCGGCGCCGATTGCTGGAGGTCACTTCGTCCCCCAATGGCGACGCCAGCAGCACTGCTGCGGTCACCAAAATGAGGCATTTCCGGTGAGCCGGACTGGATTTGTGGCGCGTAACCCCGAAACCATCCGGGTGGAGTTTGAATCGGCGGAGACAGCGCGGAGTTGAATGTCATAAACCAAAGCTGATACAAAGGCAACTCACGGGCAATCCATTGTGCTGATCGCTCGTGTCTTGTTCGCCCGTGACAAACCCTCCGTCGGTGAATTCAACTCGGCCAAGTGTGAAACGAACTTCATGCAGATAGATTGGCTTGCGTGAGAGCGCAAGAAGAAATGATTCAGTCAATTCTGCGCTCCGTGTGTGAGAGAGTCAAGGCGTACGTTGTGGCCAGTATCCGATTCGGAGGATCTCAACGAAGTTTTCACTCGACTATGATTTCATCTTATAACGCGCCCGGTTAAGAATGAGACGTTTGATCGCGGGGATAAGTATTGAAAAAGACTGATTCGTGGTCGCGAACTGTATAAAATAAGGAGTCACCATGACCGCAGAAGAAAAAGCGAAAGAACTCGGCCTGACTTTTCCGGAATTGCCGCCCGGGTATTTGAATCCGTGTGCCAAGGCTGGGACGTTGTTGTTTACCTCGGGTCACGTCAGCGATTTAAAGGGGAAGCTGGGGAAAGATGTGACGGTCGAGCAGGGGTACGAGGCGGCGAAGGATTGTGCGGTGAAAGTTTTGCGGGCGGCTCATGCACGGCACGGGACGTTGGACGGTCTGCGGGTCATCAAGTTATTGGGTTGTGTGAATTCGACGCTGGAATTCAGCGAGCAGCACCTGGTCATCAATGGTGCATCGGACTTGCTGCACAAGATTTTCGGGAAGGAAACGGACGGGTATCACGCCCGGAGTGCTCTGGGGTTCGCGGCTCTGCCGACCAATGCGGCGGTGGAAGTCGAAGCGATTTTTGAGATTAAGGGGGCGGTCTAACGCGCGCTCGTTCGATTGTCCCATTCTCACCTGCCTGCTACGATCTCGCGAGTTTTCCGCGCGTCGTTCGTGAGCGATGTTGCCGGACGTCGGCGAGATGCTGTGCTTCCACGGGGTCTCGCGAGTTTTCCGTGCGTTCCTGGTTTGGCGGGGTATTGTCATGTTGGCCGCGACTGTTGCGTCTGGTCCATCGCAGGCGGGTGCCCCATTGTCGGATGTCAGCTGGACTCGCCGCCATTTGCTGGGCTTGGAAGAGCTTTCCGCCGCGGAGATCACTCTTATTCTGGACCAGGCGGCCGAGTTCAAGCGGCTGGCGAATGCGGGCCAGACGAAGCTCAAGCATCTGGCGGGCGTGGTTGTCGCCAATCTGTTCTTCGAGAATTCGACCCGCACGCGGACCAGTTTCAGCCTGGCGGCCAAGCGCTTGAGTGCCGATACCATCGACTTCAGTGCCGGCGGCAGCAGCCTGTCCAAGGGTGAGACTTTTATCGATACGGCGCGAAATATCGAAGCGATGGGAGTCAGTCAAGTCGTTGTGCGGCATAGTACTCCCGGCGCGCCTCTGTTGTTGTCTCAGCATCTCAACGCGAGTGTGCTGAATGCCGGTGATGGAACTCATGAGCACCCGACGCAGGGTTTGCTGGATCTGTTTACGATCCGTGAACGGGTGGGGCATGTCGCCGGGCTGACAGTAGCCCTGGTCGGAGATATCCTGCATAGCCGTGTCGCCCGCTCCAATATCTGGGGTCTGACGAAACTGGGGGCGCATGTCATCGCCTGCGGCCCCGCGACACTCATTCCGCCCCATATTGAACGGCTGGGGGTCGAAGTCGCACATGATTTCGACAAGATTTTGCCCCGTTGCGATTGCATCAATCTGTTGAGAATCCAATTCGAACGGCAACGCAGCGGACTATTTCCTTCGATCACCGAGTATTCGCATCTGTTTGGAATGAACGGCGAGCGCCTGAAGAAGTCGAAGCGCGACATCGTCATTCTGGCGCCCGGGCCGATCAACCGGGGTGTTGAGTTGACGCCGGAAGTAGCGGATGGCGGAAACTCGGTGATTCTGGACCAGGTGACAAACGGTCTATTCATTCGCATGGCCTGCTTGTATCTGCTGCATCAGCAGCGGTTGGGAGAGACACACGTTCCATGTCCACGCTCTTGATTCGTCATGGTCGCATTCTGGATCCGAGCCAGCAATTGGATCGCATTGGCGACCTGTTGATCGAGGGTCGGACGATCGTCGGGATTGATGTCCCCTGTTCCAATCCGACTGAGACCATTGACGCCACTGGTCTGATCGTCGCACCGGGCCTGATCGATCTGCACGTCAGCCTGCGCGAACCCGGCAATGAAGAAGATGAAACGATTGCGACGGGGACCGCGGCCGCTCTGGCGGGCGGGTTTACCAGTGTCGCCTGCATGTCAGATACTCGGCCGGTGATTGACAATCGATCCGAGGCGGAGTTTGTCCTGATTCAGGGTGAGCGCGCCGGTCACGTGCACGTCTTTCCGTTAGGTGCCGTGACCAAGGACAACGCCGGTCAGGAACTGGCTGAAATGGGCCAGCTCGTCGAAGGGGGAGTTCTGGCGTTTAGTGACGGGCGGAATCCCGTGGCAAACGCGGAAATCATGCGCCGTGCCATGCAATATGCCGGCATGTGGGATCGTCCGATATTCAATCGTCCACAGGTTCCGGAACTGGTCCAGAACGGCGTGATGCACGACGGATTCGTTTCGACGCGTCTGGGTTTGCGAGGCATGCCGGCCGCCGCAGAGGATATCATGGTGGGGCGGGATATCGCGCTGTGTGAACTGACCGGCGGTCGTGTCCATTTAATGTGTATTTCGACCGAAGGGGCCGTGGATCAGATTCGCCGGGCCAAACAGCGCGGGCTGCGAATCACGACAGAAGTCACCCCTCACCAGTTGATCCTGTTAGACCAGGTGATGGATGCATTTGATTCCCACTACAAGGTGGATCCGCCGTTGCGTACGGAAAAGCACCGTCGGGCTCTGCTGGAGGGGCTGCAGGATGGAACGATCGACGTGATTTGTTCGGACCATCAGCCACATTCGCCCGAGAAAAAGCAGCGCGAACTGGATCTGGTGCCGTTCGGGATCGTCGGTCTGGAGACGCTCTTGCCGTTGTGTATCACGGAGCTGATTGTGCCGGGGCATCTGAGCTGGCTGCAGTTCCTCGCCAAGGTGACGAGCGGTCCAGCCGGTGTGTTGAACTTGCGGCAAAAGGGGACTCTGAAGCCAGGTTCCGACGCCGATGTGACGATCATCAATCCCGAAATCGAGTGGGTGATCGATCCCACGAAGTTTCGTTCAAAGAGCCGCAACACGCCTTTTGGCGGGAAGCCCGTGAAGGGCCGAGCAGAATATGTGGTGGTGGACGGTGAAGTACGATTTCGGGCGTCGCGGTCCGCGTCGTAATCGACCGTGC
>JAQGHT010001108.1 GCA_028291565.1 Planctomycetaceae bacterium
TGCCATCATTCTTCATTCGATCATTGTGTCACTGTCGCAGAAGATTTGAATGACAAAAAGGTGTGGGGCAAAAAGATCAGAAATCACGGGATACGGTGCGAGTCCATAAACTCAGCAAGAGATCAGACATTCCTCAAACTGTCTTGTCCATTCTTATCTTTTTGCCCTCGATCTTTTTGCCACAATTCTTCACTGGATCATCGTGTCACTGTCGCAACTGGAAGCCCATGCTACGGCACTAATTGATGCTTCGATCCTTAGTGTATCTCCAGCCCTGTCAGGGTGCCGGTGCTCGACCCGAACTTGTCCGCTTCGATGCCCAGCCGTTGCAGCATGCTCACATAGAGATTGCATAACGGCGGATGATTCTTCGGATCGAAGGCCAGATGCCGGCCATGCTTGAAACCGCCGCCGGCCAGCAGTATGGGCAGGTTCGTCGTCGAATGATAACTGGCGTTGCCCAGGTTGCTGCCGAAGAACAGCATCGTCCGATCGAGCAGACTCACGCCCTCTTCCTTCGTCTGCTTAAGCTTGGCGAACAGTTCGCCCAAGGCCTTCATCAGCTCAAATTCGATTCGCTGGAGCTCCTCGATTAATTTCGGATCCTGACCGTGGTGCGTCAGGTCATGATGTTGGTGTGAGACCCCGGCGATGGGAGGGACACCATTTGCCCCAACGATGGACATGGTGATGAGCCGGGTGGAATCGGTCTGCAACGCCAGGTGTATGAGATCGAACCAGGTCCGAGTGCAGGCCACCACGTCCACATTGGGGGGATTGTTGGGTGACTGGGCATCGACCTTCGGTTTGGGTTTCTTCGACCACTCCTCGTTTGCCACCAGCCGCTTCTCCAGCTCGCGAACACTGGTGAAATACTCATCCAGCTTCTCCCGGTCTTTGGCCCCCAGACCGGCGTGCATCGACTTCACCTGCTCGCCGACCTGGTCGAGGACGCTTTGGCCGTAGCGCAGCCGACGTGCCTGGGCTGCCACCTGCTCGAGGGTGCCTTCCAGGAACAGCCGGGCGAATACTCCGGACGGTTGCATATCCGGCTGGATTGGCACGCCGGTGCGGGTCCAGGAAAGAACATCGCCCCCAATGGTGAACGATAGCGTGGGATAACGCGTTTCCAGGCCAATGTGTTCAGCAGCCAATTGATCCAGTGAAATCGTATTGCGAAAACCTCCCTGGAATACGAAGCCATTGTGATGGGCGCCGGTCAAAAAGCTGTAGCTGGAATCGTGTCCCTCACCCACCTCCGGATTCGACAGCCCGGACATGACCGTGAAGTCGTCGCGGAACTCCTTGATCAACTCCAGGTAAGGGGACAATTTGTAGTTAGCGCCTGAGTCCTGCGGGAAAAACAACGGAGGGTGGAATCCCAGCGGCGCATTCAGGCAAACCATACGTCTTGGTATTTGGTGTTTGGTTTTTTGTGTTTGCTGTTTGGGCAGGTTACCTGCACAAGCATCCAACCATGGAAGTGCCAGGGACACGCCGGAGGCGCGGAGGAATGTGCGTCGATTGAGATTTTTCATGATAGGGTACTTAATTGTATTTTGTTTTTTGTGTTTGGTTTTTCGTGTTTGGTATTTGGTGTTACATAGATGCACATTTTTCCGCGACTCTGGCGTGTCGCTCGCGATATCTAGGTTGGACGCCTTGTCAACTGCCTCCCCAAACACAAAATACGAAATACAAAACACCGTTCACTATTGGTTTTTCCGGCCCGACGGGACGATCGATTTCAGATAAGCATTTAACCTTGGAGCAAGTTCTTCGACAGTTATGTGGAGTGCCGCGATTTGCTCCGCAGTCAGTAAATTCCTGCGGAATGAACGACGGAGCCAATGCTGGGTCTCATGCAACGAACCGCGGGCAATGCGGACAAATCGGCGGTTGTCAACGGGACTCTGCCTTCCGCAGCCTTCGGCGATATTTGCTCCGATACTGTCTGCGGCCCGAATCAATTGTTTCCCAACAGTGTCCCGAGAGAGAATATTCCATGTCAGAACCACATCCCAAACAGCATCCGCACGTTTCTCGGCCAGTTGGTAGACCACCAAGTCCTGAAATCGAACAAACGCCATAACCACATCCTTCCTCCGAACCAAAACACTAAATACCAAACACAAAAAACCAAACACTACTTGTATTTAAACATTTTGCTTTGCACGATCTCGTGTACCAGCGTTCGCAGGCCGTAGTTCTTGTCGCGGATTCTGGCCACGATTACCTCGATCTCCGGCTTGTCGGCAGCCTCCGGCACGCCGCCGGTTGCGTAGGTCGCCAGCCTTGCGGTAAGGGCTCTGGCCAGTTGATCTTTGTCTCGCAGGAGCAACTGCTTGAACTCATCTATGTTTTGAAAACGCTTGCCGTCGGCGGTCTCACCGGTAGCGTCCACGTCGGGGCCTTGTAAATAGTGCTTGCCTTTGATCTCCTTCGCTCCGGCCACCCAGTTGTTCAGCCGGTAGTATTCCCGCCAACCGCCGATCGAGTCGAAGCTCTCCAGGGCAAAACCCGGCGGATCGATCTTGGCATGGCACGAGGCGCAGGCGGCATTGCTGCGATGTTTCGCCAGTCGTTCGCGGAGGGTCTTGGCACCGCGAACGTCCGGCTCCAGAGGCGGCACGTCTGCCGGCGGCGGCGGTGGCGGCGTGCCCAGGATCCGCTCCAGCACCCAGGCACCGCGCTTGACCGGGGAAGTATTGGTGCCGTCGGCAGTCACCTTCAGCACGGCCGACATGGTCAAGGCGCCGCCGCGATGGCTGTCGGCAGGCAGCGGCGTCTTCCGAAATTCCCACAAGCCTTCCACGCCAAGGATGCCGTAGTGCTGAGCCAGTCGGCCGTTGAGCATCGAAAAGTCCGACGCCACGATATTAGTCAGACTCAGGTCGTTTCTCAGAAGCTCAGTGAAGAACAGCTCTGCCTCTTTGACCATTGACACTTGTAGCATCTTGTCGAATTCCGGATAGCGCCCGGTATGCGGTATCGTGGCCTCAATGTCGCGCAAGCTCAGCCATTGGCCGCAGAAGTTGGTGGCCAAAGCCGCCGCCTTCGGGTCCTGCAGCATGCGTTCCACCTGCTGGCGAAGAACGTCCGGCTGGGACAACTTCTTCTGTTCGGCCAGCGTGAGCAGTTCGTCGTCGGGCAGTGTGCTCCAGAAGAAGTAGGAAAGGCGGCTGGCCAGGGCGAAGTCATCGAGCTTGCCGGGCTTTTCATCGAGAAACAGGAATTTTGGTGATGACAAGATGCCTGTCAGACTCACACGGACGGCTTGCTCGAACGTGTCCTTCTCGGCCAGCCGGTTGTCAACCAGCGACAAAAAGAGTTTGAGATCGTTCTCGGCCAGCGGACGCCGGAAGGCACGTCGAGCAAATTCGCGAATGATCCGCTCAGCATCGGCTTTCGGATCTTTCGAAATGACCTCCAGTCGATCGCTATTGCGGTCAAGTCGCTCCTGTGGCAGGTCACCGAAGATGCGGCGATGGCTGGCCGGCGGCCAGTTGTCGTACAGCGGCCCCTCCACTTCAACCCAGTGTACCGCCAGCCCCGCACCCTGATATTGAGCGGCTTTACCTGGGGTTTGCGTCACCTCCCTCCCCAGTCCGTAGGGAGCGATTTGAATACTGGCCCGATTGCGTTCCTGCCGGGCGACAAACTCGATCACAGTTGGCTTCTCGGGCGGAACATCGAAATAGTCGACCAGCCCGGCGGTGTGATTATGGACCGCAAAGGTGACCGGCTTGCCGGAACTTTGAAAGCCCGATGCGGAGATGCGAAAGCGGTAATAACCCGGGTCGCGCGGATCGAACTGCGAAATCGTGACCGTGGTGTCGTGCGTCGATATGAACAGCACCACGGTGCCATCGTCCAGGACGCGATAGAATTCGTTGCCGTAGATTTTGACCGCGTGCTGGTCCTTGAGACTGTAGCGTTGCTGCATCTTGGGTGGCGCCGGTTTGTTGCTGACGGCGATGTCCAGCGCGAAATCGGCAGCTTCCACATAGCGCTCAAGGGCGAAGGAGGAAAGTCGCAGTGCGGTGCCAACGTTGTCGAAGCCGTCCATCGACCCGTCCAAGGCGAGCTTCTCGCTTAGATCAACGTCGATTCCCAGCAGATCGCGCACGGTGTTCTCGTACTCGACCCGGTTCAACCGTCGCAGCACGACGCGCCCCTCGGCGGCACGACGGGCCAATTCTGCCGCTTCCACATGCGCACTGATCCAATTGGTCAGTGCTGCGACTTCCTGTTCGGGAGGACGCGGCTTCGCCTTCGGCGGCATTTCGCCAGCCCCGGCGCGTTTGAGCACCGCCTGCCACCGCTCCCGCTCGGAACGGTCGCCGAAGTCCGCCGAGAGGTTGTCGACGCGGAACATCCCCTTGGGCTTCTCCGGGCCGTGGCATTCCAGGCAATGGCGATTCAGGAAGGCGCGGGCCCGCCCCGTTTCCGACGGAGCGGCCGTCGTACTCTCGACGGGGGCCGGGAGGTCCTGTGCGCAAACCGGGACCTGCGCCAGCACGACGACTGCTGTAATCAGGACAACTCGCGACAACATGACCTTCTCCGCGGGAATGACGGTGTGGAAACGGAATGACCCAGTGAGGGAAATTGGCCGCCTAGAAACACTCCACGCGATGATACCCAAGAGACCACATGCCAGCCACGCGCCGATCCATAATCTAACGGTGTACCGACGGGCTTCTTGTTCCGGAAAGTGGATACAAAAGGAACTTATTGTTCAAAATGTGATGACAGGAGGCGACAATCACAACAGGAATGCATTCACACTCAACTGCTATTTCCCTAGTGACTTACGTGATAGCCGAGCTTTTTTGGCTGCATCGGACGATGTGACCGATGCACGTTGCGTTTCTCCAGTCTTGGAGTTTTGCACTGTGTACTCTGCGATGTAGCGTGGCAGGAACCAGATTGCTACATTGCTTTTGTCACGCCATCAGCCAAGCCCAACGATATTCGGTTATCCGAGGTCTACGTTGGCTGTGCGTAGATAGTAAGATACGTTCGCGGACCTTGCAGGACACACCGGACTGGCACACTGCTTGGCTGGGACTGGCGGCCTCGACAAGCAGACGAAAACTCCGTTGATTCGCCAGGTGCCGGGGGCGTGCCGCCATCCTGACGCGCATAGTCCGGCGACTGAGTGGAGGATTAAGAACTATGACGTGGATCAAAGACATTCCTTACGACCAGGCCGACGATGAACTGAAGCGGGTTTACGAGTCGGTCCGGAGCCTGTATCCGGTGGAGTATGCCGGTCCGCCGATCCCATCCCTCGTCCGACCGGACGGAGGGACCGACAGCATCGTCGCTGCCCACAGCCTGATCCCGGAGGCGATGCGGCACATGATGTCCGGGCTGGCGATCCTGCTGCAACCAAACCTCGGGCTCACCCGACGCCAGCAGGAGATGATTGCCGCAGTTGTGTCGGTCGAGAACAGCTGCTTTTACTGAACTGAGAGCCACATCGAGTTTCTCCGCCGGGCCAGCCTCGACGAGGAACTTGCCGCCGAGTTACGGCGGGACTACAAAAAGGCGAACCTGTCGGACGCGGACCGGGCAATGCTCGACTTCACAGTACAGCTCACGAAGGCGGCGTACAAGATGACGCCGGATGATGTGGGCCGCTTGCGGGAGGTTGGATTCGATGATACAGGGATTCTCCAGATCACGCTGATTGCGGCGTGGTTCAACTACATCAACCGAGTCGCGGATGCATTGGGCGTCGGCAAGCCCGCGTCCTGATGTCAACGGGCACAAGCCATCATCCAATGGGGTGACGATGTCGCTATCGCTGTTTCAGGTTCGGGTCGTCGATATACAGAAATGGAGTCAGGCGAATGTGGTCGAGCAGGCCTCTGTTGTAGAGCACTTTAATTCGCAGCCAGGTGCCGAATGAACTGATAACCAGCAGTCCGGTGACTTCGATGTACACCCACGCGCCATTAAAATCGCGATCTCCAGCGTGTAGCAAGC
>JAQGHT010001110.1 GCA_028291565.1 Planctomycetaceae bacterium
AATGAGTCTTTTTCAATACTGATCCCTGCGGTCAAACGTCTCATACTTAACCGTGCGCGGTATCACGCAGACTTGGAAAACTCCGCCCTCATCTCGCAAAACGAGATGGCAACTTCGGCTTTTGAGGGCTGAGGTATTTCCAATTAGATCAAAGTAGGATGGACCTCTGGTCCGTCACACGCTCCGTCCTGCCAATCGACTACCGAAAAAGATCAGTAGGATGGACCTCTGGTCCGTCGCATTCCCGATCGCCGTCAGGACATTCCTAATTGCATCACCTAATATGAATCCGCATCAGGTGAGTCGCGAGCCTCCGGATTTCGCATCGCTGAATCAGTCGGTACGCGCTAGCGTCCGGTTCTGGTTTGACTCATTCGATTCGAACCGGCGGCTAGCTCTCGGCGGCAGATTTTCACGCGTTAATCATTACTACTCGACTTAGGCCCCGCTCCAGCCGCTGGCGAACTGGATCCGCCGCCTGAGACGCTTAACCGGGGAGTTGGTGCTCCGCCGATGTACTTCCGCGTGATAATATCCACTTCTTCCGCTGATGTGCCGTAAGCTCGGGCGCGACGCATCGCAATGGGTGGCAGGCTGTTACTCTGCAGCATCGTACCCATGGAATTCTGGACGCTGGCAAGTCGTGCCTGATCCGTTTGAGGCGATGGCGAAACCTGGATGAAAACCGACCGGCGCTGGTAAGGGACCCGGTACAGGATGTATTCCAAATGGGCCATACCCGAGGAATTCAGCTGTTCGGTTTCAGGATCAAAGTGGTAGCTGAAGAGCGTCGTCGCTTCGACCCACCCATTTGCCGCCTGGATGTTGAGAGCGTTGTTGACCGCCGAGCGATCCTCGCAGTTGTGCGGATAGGGCCAATAGTGAGTGTAATGATATTGTTGGATGAAAGTCGGTTCTTTGCCCCGCGGCCGGGAATATGGCGGCCACGTTTTCCCCCGAAAATCGAATTGACGGCTCCCGGGGGGGCGGTCAGCACTGTCATCCGCAGCCAGCTGGGTCCCCGCTAAACTGCAGGCTGCCACAGTGCCAATGATCCCGGCGGAGATCCGTCGCCAGATGGTGTTTTCAATCCACATATTTCCCGTTCCCCCTGAAATGACTCGATCACGTATTTTGAGTTGGGGCTTTGTGAGTCGGCGGATTTGTGCTCCGGATCCTCAATTGAAGAGTTCGGATGCGACTGTCCTTCCGGAGCCTGACCGGCTCAACAAGGATGTCTGGTTGGCGACCGCGTGAAACACTGCCTGGCGAAACTCGCTCCAATCCGCAATTTCGCCTGGGTGAGATATCGGCAGTTGAGATTGCCGAAGATGACGGGAATTCCGATTGCAGTGTGTTGTGTGACTTTGAGGGGGCAGGTTCTAATCTCCATCAAGTCGGAGGTGAACCTGATCGACCAGGTTGTGTCTCTTCCCATTGACGGAACGTGTCGCCGATCGTTTCCCGGCGCTGGAACAATTCAAGCAAACTCAAATTGTGGACGATCTGTTAAGTGTCGAACGCAATTCCACATGAAGCCATTCATTGCATCAAATTGAGAAACAAGGCGCGGTTCACCTGCAGGAATCGGTCAAAAGTAACCAGCAAGATTCAGCCGGGACGCACGGGCATCCGGTTGTGGGGTGAATCGGCATTCCGATTGGAACCTTGCTGATTGAGTTGTCAGGAATTATTGCCTGACGCATGAGAAGTCAGTCGCAGTTAGGGGTTGCGTTGTAAAGCAGAGAAGCTATCATTGGACTCCAACAGGCAAGCCCGGAGAGGTGGCTGAGTGGCCGAAAGCACCGGTTTGCTAAATCGGCGTATGGTTTTAATCATACCACGAGTTCGAATCTCGTCCTCTCCGCTTGAAACGCTCTTTGCAAGTGCTTTCTCATAAAGTACTTGTGAAGAGCGTTTTTGTTTTCCTAATTCACGACGGAAAATCAGCATCCACGATTCGAGCTGGATCAATCGTGCCGCATCGCTGGCCCTCGTGCCTTCGAAGTTGGTGGTCTGGATTTGCTGTGCGCGCCTTCCGCCAAGCGGGTCGGTCGAGCTGAAGTCCACACGGCTGGAACGGAATTCTGCTTAGCTGCAGCCTTCAAACCCCACCGATACCGCCGCGATCGAGTCCACCGATTTGCAAAGGTGCCATGCGACTCTAATGCCCCATTTGTTGGTGAATTTGTGAAGATTTCGGGCGATTCGGGACGCTCGCCCGAAATCTCACGGCTTCAGCCAACAGGACGACGCTTGCGAAATGCTCGCTAGTTGGGGTTCTTGTGCATCCCCATGTCTCGCTTGTAAGTGTTATTGGGATTGCCAAAATCACTGAGTTCCGGGTGCCGGTGATCAAAGGTTTTACTGAAGCCAACGTAGTAATTTGGCTCGGTTGGATTGTTCGGGTCTAACGAATCCTTCGCAATGAAGAAAAACTTGTATTTTTCTGGAAGGCGCGAGTTGTTGGTTTGATAAACCCAGCCGGTCAGATCCACATTATCGACTTTGACTGTGATTTGATCGAGAAAGGTCAAGTCTGATCGGTACGAGATTCCAGCATTGTCGATGCCCTCCAAAATGTGGCAATCGCCGTTGTTTCCGCTGATACGAAACGACCCATAGAGATGTAGATAGGTACGGTTTGGAACCGTTGTCGCCATTGCAATCTCGATTTCGCTGTCGTCTTTGACGTCAAACAGGTAGGCTGTTGCTTCGTTGCGTTCGGCTCTTTTGGCCGGCGGTGCGACTGCAGACGTTTTTGTCCCCTCCGACAGCGACACGCGATAAATCAGCGGTTTGTTGGGCAATTCGCGGCAGCGGCCGACGATTCGGATTCGTTCCACGCGGTGTTGGGCAACCAGCAGACAACACGTCGGCGTGCAGGCTTTAGTTCGATCCGACGGATGTTGACAGTTGCACTCCATCGTGAAGTCGGTCCCGATTACCGACGCGTGAATTCCGTAAATGTCTTCGGCACTTGCCGATGGTGTGGTAACTGCACCGACGATGCCGACGATCAGCAGTGTGAACGTGATCACGAAACGTGATTTTAGATGATTCAATTGCGACTTTCTGTGAGAAGAGTTGTGGTCAGAATGTATTTGGCTTGAACACCAGACGCGGAAAACACGTCTGATGTTGAACGCCGGTTGCGGATCCTGTTGTAGTACACGACGATTGCAGAGACCTGATGCTTGTTCGGCATTCGATTGATTAGCAGTCGCAGCAACCCCAACTTTGACATGCCACTTGTTGTCCACCAACGCTTACGGTCACTTTGACCCCGCAGAGGATTCCAAATCTCTTGCAGGTATCAACACATGCCTCAGCGATGGTCCCATTGGGAATCCAATTTGGCACTGACACACAAACGTCACCGGCATAAGGGACACTAAGACACGCCTTGCCGTCGGCAATCGTTATGGCCGGACAGCCACCGAGAGGTCGGGCAGAGATTGGCTGGTCTCCAGAGCTACCGCTGCATCCGCACGAACCTGACTTTGGTGCCGAAAGCGAAGTTGGAACTGCTGGGGATGGAATATATGGATCGACAATTGCGACCACGTAGCGATCGATGATGTTGACGACGACCATGAAGGCGGGCGACACCAGACAGAACGTGCCGGGTATGCAATCGAAATCAAAAACAACGTACTTGTTTTCGGGAACACCAGCGCGATTGATGCAATTGATACCTCGGAACAAATACCCGTCTGCAACCTTCTTCATGAACAGCTCGCGAACCCGTGAATCTGAAATTGCGATCACCTTTGCAACCAGGCACGGATCAATTGTTGTGGCCGCGGCTTCCTTGAGTGCGGCGAACTGCTTGTCCAATTGAACCGCGGTGATCTTAGGGGCATCAGCATTACTCATGAATCTCTCCTCGAAATGACGGTGAAACTTGAGACGATTAAGGCGAAGCGGCATCGCCTCGGGGTTTAAAAGCGTGACTTTTGCCGCTAAGCTCTAAGGCACGCTCAACTTGAGCTGCGAACGCGAGAATTTTCGATTTTGAAAGAAAAACTCGTTCTGCGTGAGGCAAACTCAATACTCATGAACACGGCGTGCGAAATCTCGCGCCGGAGGACTGTATGCTCCCGACACCGGTTCCCGATGATGAGCAGATTGTTTCGCTGATCGTGTTGGCGAAGACAAATCGTCAGGCGATGGGGAGTTTGATGGAACTGGTGCGGCCGTACCTGCTGGAAATCTCGAACTCGGAATTGGCACCGGATCTGAAGGCGAAGGTTGCCGCCTCGGATCTCGTCCAGGATTCGCTGCTGGAGGTGATGCGGGATTTCCCGCGTTTCGGCGGCACCACTGCCGCGGAGTTCCGCGCGTGGGCCCGCACCGTGTTGTTGCACAATTTGACCAATTGGAACCGGTGGTTTCGCGGCACCGGAAAGCGGGCGCTTCTTCGCGAGAGATCCATTGATGCCGCCGATTCCGACGGACCGGCGATACCACTGCTGGCGGACGGGGCCTCGCCGAGTCATCAAATTGAGCATGACGAAAATCTACAGGCGCTGCAGGATGCGCTCGCCGAATTGCCAGCAGTTTACCGTCAAGTTCTGGAGCTGCGTCACTGGCAGCATTTGTCCTTCGCAGAAATCGGGGAAATGACGGCTCGAAGTTCGGATGCCGCGCGAATGATCTGGTGGCGTGCGGTTGATCGACTCCAGGAACTGATGGGTAGATTCCGATGAGTACCGAATCGGAGCTACCCGAGGGATCGCGGCCGACGGAGGATTCCCAATGGCAAGACGATACGGGCGATGATATTGAATTGGCACGCCAGCTCGAACGATTTCATGAGCAACCGTACGGAGATTTGGAACATTCGGACGGGGACGCGGCGGCCTCGTTCGATTTGGAGCGACTGAATCGGCTGCAACGGGCAAAAGATTGCGTTCGATTATTGGATCGAGCTGCATTCGCGGAGAACAGGCAATCGGGCGCTCCGGACCGTCAGCGACGCTTCACGACGCGAGAAGTGACCTGGGACGACTTCGCGGGAAGC
>JAQGHT010001112.1 GCA_028291565.1 Planctomycetaceae bacterium
CCGCCTATTACAGCCAAGTCTGGTCGTGATTGAGGACGCTGATCTCATTGGCCGCGAGCGAACGAGCATGAACTCACCGTGTGAAGAGGCGCTCCTGAACCGACTCCTGAACGAAATGGATGGATTGAATGAAGATGCGGATATCCTGTTCGTACTGACAACGAATCACCCAGAGGCTTTGGAAGCGGCGCTGGCCTCGCGACCAGGACGCATCGACCAAGCCATTGAATTTCCATTTCCCGATGAAAATGGCCGAAACAAGCTCGTACAAATGTATGCTCCCTCTGGAATAATTCCGGATGAAGTCATCGCCATGACAGTCAAAAAGACTGACGGCGTCAGCGCCGCATTCATCAAAGAATTGATGCGACGTGCGACACAATTCCAATTGGAACGAGACGGAACTGGTAGTATGACCATCGAAGACGTGAATAACGCGCTCGAAGAATTGCTGTTTAGCGGAGGATCTTTGAATCGCAAACTGCTGGGCGGAAAGATCGACGAACCACACTCAAAATGAAGTGTTCGTCGACCAGTAACGAGAAAGAGAATGGCGAAAATCTCCCAAAGCGATCGTACTGCCTATGAAGTATTAACGGCTCATGACTTACGCCGAGCAGATGTCGCCATAAACTATTACCAGGTAACAACCCCAAACCTGAACAATCTCCAAGGGGGAGAGAGAGTCTCGGTCGCTGCGCGACACCGAGATTCTGTCAATGCAACTCTCTCGCGCGCAACCTTTCAGGCCGGCGACAAAACTTGCAGTCCAGAGGTCAAAACCAGATCCTTAACGCGCTCACGATAGGTCGCCATGTGCGGAGCGGCAATATGGGCCTGCAGGTGCTCCAGGCTTTCCCAGCTTTCCACGATCGTCACCACAGAATCCCGAAGCGGGATTTGTCGCCCCAGCCCACTGGGAATATCCACCGCAGGACCATAAAACAAGCAACCCGCCTCAGCGAGAACATCCGGCACAAGCCGTCGAAATTCAGCCAGAAACGCAGATCGCATTCCGGGAGCAACTTGCACTGTGGCAATGACATAGATCATATGCTTAATCCTGAAAAGTGGTAACAAGTTCTTGAAATCGTTATCTGAACAAACCAATTCAACGAATCAGACTGACCTGACAGATCCGACTGATTGAAATCATCCGATTGCCAGGGCCTCTTCAATCGCCCCCCAAAGAACCCGTCAATGGGGATTGAACAATAGCACTGTTCCCACAGGCGGGCTTCGAATTGAGCTGAATCACTTGCAGTTTTCCCAATTGGCTGTTATCTTCGTCCGTTTCGCGAACCCTGCAACCGACTGAGGTCGTGGTGCGGGGTGGTTGTATTTGGTCGAATGACTGCCTCCCTGACGCCGCAAACCCGTCAGGGATTTGGTTTTAACCGAAACAACTTCGCGTCAGACAGCGCCATTGCCCGGTCCGAGTCGACTTGATTCCGCCTCAGTCCATGAAATCACCTTTCCGGTTTTTCACATGGACCGCGTTGAGAACAAGTCGATGAATCGGCAGAGCAGAGACTGGCCTATTTCGGACGCCCTCTTCAAAAAAGACGGTGATCCTGATCGTCCAATATATCGTCCGTGATCCCGAAGCGAGAAGGTCATGCACACAGAGGCAGAATTAGTCGTTGAACCCCGTAAGCAACGTGGTTCGTTGGAAGCCCGCCGGCTGCGCCGCGCCGGGTTCGTGCCCGGGAACATCTATGGACATGGCCAGCCGCCAGTCATGATGTTTGCCAAGGACGACGCCATCGTCTCCATTATCAAGCACAAAGTTCGCGTCATCAACGTGACGCTGGACGGCAAAGTCGAAAAGTGCATGCTGCAGGAAGTTCAATGGGACACCTTCGGCAACTACCTGAAGCACTTCGACGTGCTGCGCATCGACCCCAATGAACGTATCACTGTCGAAGTTCCTGTCGAACTGCGTGGAACAGCTCCAGGAATGATGCGTGGTGGTGTTCTGGAACACGGATCACGGCATCTGACAGTACGCTGCCTGGCCTACATGGTCCCCGACGTGATCGTCGCCAAGATCGGCGGTCTCGATCTGGATCAAGCCTTGCACGTCAAAGACATCGAAGTGCCGGAAGGCATGGAGATCCTCAATAATCCGGAAACGATTGTGATCCGAATCGGACACATCGATGCAGCTCGTGCCGCTGCTGCTGCCGCGTCATCTGCACCAGCCGAAGGCTCGGCAGCCGGACCGGAAGTCATTGGTAAGAAACCAACTGAAGAAGAAGACAAAGCTGCTGCTGGCGACAAAGGCAAAGGCAAGAAGTAAGTCTTTTTCAATGGTGGGCCATGAGTCGCTCGTGACTCGTGCTGGTTTTCGACGGGACTGTCAGTGGATCAACCTTTGCAATCGTCGCACCCGACCTGGAACGGCGACGGAGCGACAGCTGAAGTTGAGTCATTGACGACCTGAACTCTCGTGGCACACCGACGGGAATTGAAAAATGAAATTGGTTGTGGGGCTTGGGAACCCCGGCAAGCAGTACGTGGGAACTCGACACAACATCGGGTTCGACGTTCTTGCGGAGCTGGCCCGGCGATTTATCGCTCCACTGAACAAGCAGAAATTCGAAGCCCTGTACTCCGAGTTTCTTGTCCAGAATGAAAAAGTCCTGCTTGTTGCCCCTCAAACCTATATGAATTTGAGTGGCCAGAGTGTCCAGAAATTTTGCAGTTTTTATCAGATTGAACCTGCGGATGTACTGGTCACCTGCGACGATCTCAACCTTCCTTTGGGGAAGTTGAGAATGCGACAGTCAGGCTCCGCGGGTGGCCAAAAAGGGTTGCAGAATATTCTGCAGCAATTGGGAACTCAGGACGTTCCGAGATTGCGACTGGGAGTCGACCCGCCACCAGCCGGGCGAGATGCCAAAGATTGGGTTCTCGGAACTTTTGGAAAGTCAGATTTGCCGCTGGTCGAAACAGCGGTGCAGTCCGCAGCCCAGGCGATCGAAATCTGGGTAACACAAGGTGTGGCAGCCGCCATGAACCGGTTCAATGGCGAGCCGCCGAAATAGACGCGAATCCAGTGATTTCTGGCGAGGTCGATGTTTCGGTTTGCAACCCGGATCGAAATGGACTTGCCGAATTCAGCTCAAGAATCATAGAAAGAATTAGGGGAGAAGCAACTTGACCGCAAATGTAGAGAACGTATACGAAGGGATGTTCATTCTTGACAGCGTGAAGTATGCCCAGAATCCAGATTCCGTGCAGAAGGAAGTTTTAGGACTTCTCGAGCGAGTTCACGCAACGGTTCTCGTGTCACGCCCGTGGCAAGATGCGAAGTTGGCTTACCCCATCGAAAAACATAAAAAGGGCCTGTATTATCTGGCCTACTTCCGTCTCGACCCCAGCCAGCTGACCGAATTGACTCGGCTCTGTAAGCTGAACGAAACGGTGGTTCGGCAACTCGTGTTACTTGTAGACCCGCTGCTGGTCGAACCGTTGGTCGCGATGGCATCAGGCGACGGTGGTACTTACTCCCGGTTCGTTGACACGGCACCCGAAGACGGCGGCGAT
>JAQGHT010001137.1 GCA_028291565.1 Planctomycetaceae bacterium
GACAATCCGATCAAGGCGGGCGACGTGATCGTTCTGATGTGCCGCGGCCCCCTGGGTGCCGGTATGGAGGAGATCTATCAGATTACCTCTGCACTGAAACATCTGTCGTTCGGAAAATATGTCGCGGTGATCACTGACGCCCGTTTCTCGGGTGTTTCGACGGGTGCTTGCATCGGTCACGTGGGGCCAGAAGCGTTGGCCGGGGGCCCGATCGGCAAGCTTCGCGATGGAGATCTGATTCAGATAATCGTCGATCGCGTCCATCTCACGGGAAGAATCGACTTCGTCGGTGAGAACGGGGAAAACGTGGGACCGGAGCTGGGTACGCAAATCCTGACCAACCGTCCGCAGCCGGACTTACACGCCGATCCCAACTTACCTGAAGACACGCGTTTGTGGGCGATGTTGCAGCGCGTTGGCGGCGGCACCTGGGGCGGTTGCGTCTACGATGTGGAAGAGATCAGCAAAACGCTCGAAGCAGGTTTGAAAGCCAGGCAAGGTTAGACCGCGAACGGTTAAGAATGAGACGTTTGATCGCGAGGATAAGTCTTGAAAAAGACTCATTCGTGGCCGCGAACAGTAAAATTCGTTGGAGTCATAGGGGGCAGCAGGCGAAATCAGTCGCTGCCCCAGCTCCAACGCTTGATTATTCCCGTTGCCGTGAATTCTTGCCCACGATTTGCCTGACAATTTTTCCAGATTGATCCACGACCGACATTTTCCACTTTTCAATCCCGGCCTCGTCGAAATTGCCGGTCGTCGTCATGATGTGGCCCTTGGCATTGGGGATGCTTACTGAAGTCATGGTCTGCGTGGCGGCATCCCACTTTCCCACACTTTCCGTCGCATGTCCATTTGAAACGAAATTCCAACTTCGATACGTCTTCTTCTCAACGTCATAGGTCAATAACGTGGTCACTTTGATTGAATTGCTTCCATCCGGGGCCTGAAGTGCCGCGGTCTGTTCCAGGAAACGCCCGTCAAGAACCCACTTTGACGTTGCTTTTCCCTTGAGTATGGGAGTGTTCGGAGCATTTTGGTTTGCTGCGATCACCTCCCATGTCCCGGCATAGCAATTCAAGATCTGCAGTTCGGGGATGTCTTTGGAAGGTCCCTGAGGAACATCCGCCGCCTCGACTCCAGCAAGGCAGATCAGGACCGCGAAGAATGAGCAGATTCTGAAACCGCGTGGCACGAATCGAAATGGCATCACGAGCATCTCCTGGTTATTGATCGTACGATACGGACCGGGGGGTGGCTAAACGGAGTCCCGGTCAGAGAAATCAAAGGGCATCGAACCGTCATGGATGGCCATTCCACGAAGTCTTGACCGTTCGTCTTTTGTACCGTGAAACACCTCCGCTGACGAGGCTAGAGCGGATTAATTTGGGTGTCCCGCGAAATACAGAAAAACTGCCGTCGAATCTCAAGAATCGACCGGCAGACGCAAGGTTCGCGCACGATAAAATCGGGAAAAGTCGGCCAGAAAACCGCAACATATTGAAATCAAGAATTGGCTCCTGAACCAAAACGGATCCGCGAATGTCACTTCCTGCCGGTTTTTCGCAATTCGAATCTGAAGGATCTTCCATGTCCAATTCGCCGACAGTTCCCGTTCAATTCAGTCAACGCTGGCATTGGGGCAGCCGGCAGGCAATCAGCTTTTTGATGCAACAGGGGGCAGATAATCCCGAGGTATTGTCACTCGCTGCCGGATTGGTTGATCCGGCCACGCTGCCGTGCGATGAGGTTCAGCAGATCGTCTCCGACATGTGCCGGAATCCCGCCGAAGCGCGGAGCGCCCTGCAGTACAATTCCAGCCAGGGAAGTCCACGCTTACGGAACGCGCTGGTCCAGCATCTGGAGCACCTCGAGGGTCGTCCCGCGAACGAAATTGGCCTGTCTGCCGATCAGATTTTTTTGACCACCGGTTCGCAGCAACTCTTGTCCTTGATCTGCGAAATCCTGTTTAATCCTGGCGATATCGCCTTCGTCGCAGCGCCCACCTATTTTGTATTCCTCGGAACGCTTGCGGGAGTCGGTGCGAAAGCGATTCCCATTCGGAGCGATGAGCACGGCATGGTGCTTGAAGATCTGGACCGAGAAATCGAGAAACTGGCCGCCGACGGACAACTGCATCGGGTGAAACTGATCTACCTGGTCAGCGATTTCGAAAACCCCTCAGGCATCAGTCTCTCCGCCGAGCGGCGTCAACAGGTCGTGCAGCTCGCGAAAAAGTGGTCCCATGAGAAGCGGATCTTGATTCTGGAGGACGCAGCCTACCGAGAACTCAGGTATTCCGGAACTCCACTGCCGTCCATCTGGAGTTTCGATACAAAGCACGAACATGTTGTGTTGGCCCAGACGTTTTCCAAGAGTTTTTCGCCCGGCCTGCGAGTGGGATATGGCGTCGTGCCGCGCGAACTGATTGATCCTCTTTCGGACCGCAAAGGGAATGAGGATTTCGGGTCCGCGCATTTCAATCAGCAAATCATCGCCCGCGCAATGGAATCGGGCATCTATACCCAACACGTCGACCGTGTGCGGCACGCCTACAAGATCAAGCGAGATGTGATGCTCGCCGCGGCGGATCGCTATTTCCGCGACATTCCGGGGGTCACCTGGGTGCATCCTGATGGCGGACTGTATGTCTGGATGACGTTACCTCAGCACATTCCCACAAGCTTCGACAGCCCGCTGTTTCAGTATGCGACTCGCGAAGAAAATGTCATGTTCGTTCCCGGTGAGCTGTGTTATGCTGGAGCCGCCGAGAAACGTCCCAAGAACCAGATGCGGCTTAGTTACGGAGTGCTGGAAGCATCAATGCCGGATGAAGCCATGCTGCGTCTGGCGCGGTCAGTCCGTCGCTGTGCATGATGGCGAGCGGGGCGTCAGCCCGCTGGTTCTGACAATTCACAGCTGCAAACCGAACCGCGAACGAATCATTTTCAAGACTTAGTCGCTGCAACAAAATAAGTTGATCAAGTTGTTTTGCTGTGAACATTCTGTGATCGAGAGGCCTTCATCTGTTTTTGAACACTAATTACCGCTAATTTACGCTAATCAGGATTCCATCTCACAAGGGTCGTCAGGCAACACAATTGCGACTTTCCTTGTCTTTATTAGCGTTAATTAGCGCAGATTAGCGTTCCAGTCTTCCCTGTTTTCCAAGGTGTCGAGCGATAGCGAGTGAAAACAAATTCGTAATGGAATCAATCAGCTGGCCTTGCCGCATGTAACGCTGTCTCGAAATTGATCAACTTAATTTGTTACAATGCCCTATCCCGCGATCAGATCAAACGTCTCATACTTAACCGTGCGCGGTATCACTGCCGTATCGAGTCTCACTATGACGACTTCCACACGCCGCGAATTCCTGGGACAGGCGTCCGCCATCACGATGTCTGGACTGGTTCCTTACATCTTCACCAGCGATGCCGAAGCCCGACTCGCTCCACGTTCTCCGAATGATCGCTTGCGTTTGGGCGCAATCGGTCTGCGCTACCAGGGTTCCGTGATCACCGAAAAAGCGCAGGCGTTCGGCGACGTGGTCGCGATTTGCGACGTAGACGGCGAAATCGCCGAAAAGGCACGGAAACAGTTTGGCGGCCAGGCGGCGATCTATGAAGACTATCGAAAACTCCTGGACCGTCAGGATCTCGATGTCGTCCTGATCGGGACTCCGGACCATTGGCACACAGCCATGACGATCGCCGCCTGTCGTGCAGGGAAAGATGTCTATTGCGAGAAGCCGCTGACATTGACAATCGATGAAGGAAAACTTCTGACCAGAGTGGTTAAAGAAACAGGGCGGGTGGTCCAGGTCGGCAGTTGGCAACGCAGCGACGACCGCTTCCGACGCGCGATAGAAATGGTCCATGCGGGCCGGATCGGTAAGCTACAAAAAGTCTCGGTCGCCATGGGCAAGAATGTACAAGGTGGGCAGTTTCCCGTCGCACCACTCTTGCCGCATTTCAATTGGGATCTCTGGCTGGGGCAGTGTCCCGCCATGCCGTACATTAAAGAACGTGGGCACTATACATTTCGCTGGTGGTACGAATCGAGCGGCGGCGAAATGACGGACACAGGAGCGCACCATCTGGACATCGCTCAATGGGCCATCGGCGCCGCACGCTCTGGACCCGTCGAAATTGACGGACAAGCCACGTTTCCCAAGAAAATGCCCGACGGCTATAACGTTGCGACCAATTATCAGGCGATTTATCGATATGCGAATGGTGTCGAACTGCACGTCGCTGACGAGGGCAGAAACGGAATTCTGTTTGAGGGCGACGAAGGCCGAATCTTCGTCAATCGGGGTCTGCTAGCCGGAAAAGCCGTGGATGACCTGGCAACGAATCCCCTCCCTCGCGAAAAATTTTCGCTCTATGCGAACGACAATTTGAACCGACCGCCGCGGGCCGGAAAACTCGACGCGATTATCAATCACATGGGCAACTTCCACGATTGTCTGGTATCGCGAAAGACACCGATCTCAGACGTCGAAACGCAACACCGGAGTGTCAGCACCTGTCACCTGGGTACCATCTCGATGCGTCTGGGGCGCAAGCTGAAGTGGAATCCGGAGACGGAACTGTTTGTGAATGATGACGAAGCGAACACGTGGCTCAAACGAGAGCAACGCAAGGGTTTTGAGATTGTTTGAATCGGCGTTATCCAAGAGTCGGAATTGCGCATATCCTGGCGCTGAGCTTAACCCCCAAACATTTCTGTAACCCGTTGCGCGAAACTGAACCCCGCCACGACTAACACACCCGCCAAGGCCAGCATGCTGGCTGCGGTGCTCATGCCGAGTGCCTGCTGGACCGCCGGTGGTGGCGTCTCGCCAAAGACTTGCGAGAAGGCTTTCAGTGCCTGATTGAATAACTCGGCGACAAACAGCATGATCAGTGAAAATGCCACCAGCATCCATTGCCAGGCGGCGATGTTCAACACGACCGCCGCGACGAGAATCAAAGTCGTCGTGAAGATGTGAACAAAGAAGATACTGTCCTGCCGTGCGCCATTGCCAAAGCCGCGTTCCGCAAGGACCAACCGTTGCCGCCAGGCGGCGCGCGGTTTGTGATATTTCGGCGGCTTTTCTTGAGCACAAGGCCCCCCGCATTCGGGACCCGTGGCGGTCGCCGGCGAAGCGCTGTTGGCGATCGCGGAACTCGCATGAACGAATTGGGCAGGCGGGATGACTGAGGTTGACATGGCGCTAGAAACCTCCCCCAAGTAATGAACCTAACTGTGGATTGGACTGATTATTGGTTGAATTGCCCGGCAGGAATCTCGGTGTGATGGAGAAGATGACTCCGACGTTGTTCTTGCTGGCATCGTAATTGGCGCCCAAGTTGAACAAGAAGTCCTTGCCGACCCGGGTCAATGTGATTGACTCGCCGCGATTCCGTCCCTCGGCCAAATCGTAAGCGGCGCCAAATGTGGAAATATAATTCGGGCTCATTTGATAACTGTAGCTGGTCGTCAGAATTTCGCTGTCCAGTCCCGCGCCTTTGACTTGCCGCACGCCGACATACATACTGCCGCGTTCGCTACGTTGACTCAGCACGCCAATGTTCGCGATCTGTTGCGCGTTGGTGAACAAGTCGAACTGCGCGTTGGCCAGGATCGATGTTCGCTCGCTGATATTCCAGGCGTAACGGCCTCCAATCAGCCCGAAGGACTGTCCGAAATCGTCACGTTGCGCATTGGGGAAGTAAGACGCTTCCAGATCGAGAGTCATCCAGTCGCGGATCCGCGGGTTGTCGATCGGGCCAGCCTGGGTTTGCAAACGATGCCGCCAACCCATCCGCAAGACCTGCTGTGAATCCACGAGTTCGTAATACGGTGCCGTGACACTTGAGCCGGCACCTGCTCGAACAGCGTAGAAACGAGGATCGAATTGGGATGGCAGAACTCCGCCAAACGTGTCGATGAGCAACCGGTTTCGGAAGCGATATTGGGCCTGATCGTCGAATTCGTTGTATTGTGCGACGTCACTCAGATTCTGGCTGGAGTCTGAAATCGAATAGTCAAAATCGAATATCATCTTATGCACAAGGCCGCGCAAGCCGAATGTCGTACTTTGGACATCGGGCATGACTTTGGTCATCATCATGCTGCCGCGGACTCCGGCACGGCCGTACAATCGACCCATGGAATTGCCATCCAGGGCCTGGCCCCAATAGTCCGCTTCGCCCATCGCATAAGGCACGATGTTCAGCGGCCCCAAATGCAACGGGGCCGAGATTTCGTTGCGTGTCATGGCAACTAGTCCCTGACGATCGGCAACATACGGAAGTGGCGAAAAGATATCCGCCGGATCAGTCGGCGCGACGGCCGGCTGTAAATGACCATAACCCACGGAACTATGTGAACTGACGTTGACTCGCCCGTCGAAGAACGAGCGTCCTAAAACATACAGGTCGCCTTTCGGCAACCAGGACGTTGTGGTGTCGAAATCATTGATCCGATCGCGTCCCATCGCGGTCCAGGCCCAATCACCACGCTGCTGCTTAAGATAGGCCAAGGTTTCGTTGTCCTTGCCCGTATCCCATTCCGGTTCGAAATATTGTTCCAGGAAGTTCCGGTCGCTGATGTATCCCAATTCCGTCATCAACGTGAATTCGTCGCCGAATTCTTGCCGGTCGCGAAGCAATAAACGACCCCGGAGTGGATCGGGAACGGTCAGAGTTCGCCGCCCGAGTCCGAGGTTGTCTTTTCCGCCATCGTCAATCCCGTACGCATTCACAAGTCCACGGCCATCGCCCCATCCCGCGCGGTCTTCAATGTCATATTGACCCAGCAGACCCAGTGCGGGACCACGACTTCCCAGATAGTCGGCCAAAACCATCGCGTCGACGCCGTCCGGAGCTTCCTGACCAAAAACCTTAAACAGATCAAAACCCGTGCGTAATTGCTGACCGAATACTCGATCATTTTCGAAAGTCAGTTTTCGCAGTGGAGTCGCCGCGCTCCCCACCGGCCCGCTCAGACGCGGAAGCATGAACACGGGCAGGTCTTCAACTTTGAAAATCGGATTGACGGCGGTCACCCAGGGCGTGGTTTGTGGTTCAGGAACCCCCGAGGTTGGCTCTGGCGCGACACCAGCCGCCTCATTCGAATCCGGCTGTTGACCAGAGACCTGCTGAATATTTGAAGAGCTGGCCCTTTTCTTTTTCGTGGCAGAAGCCTGCGTTTGCGCTTTGGGATTGGGTCGCGCTTCATACAGCACATCACTCGATTGGATGCGGTATCCCGGTTTGCCGAACTGGCTGGTGGTGACCCAGGCGTTCATGGCGTGGAATGAGGCTTCTGATTGCTGGCGAACTTCTTCGGCCCGAATGCGAATCGACAACGGCATGGCGGGCGTGGTGACTTTGATTTCGACGTCGCGGAGGATCGCCCGTTTTTCTCGAATGTCGAAGAATGCACGTTGGGCTCGTGTCTTGGTCTTCGTGCCCTGCTTGGGATCGTTCTGGTTGACAACGATGTTCCCTTCCAGATAGATCTGCAGGGGCGCGTCGCCGTTTTGGACGCGTGTTTCCGCGGCCTGGTCATCGAATTCCGACATCGCTTGAGTCCAGATCACCATGTGATCGGCTCGCAAATCCACAGCGCCGGTTTCTTCGACACCATCAATGACGAGATTCACGCCCCCGGTGATCACCATGATTTGCTCAACCGGATTTGTGTTCGCCGTCTCAGAACTGTACAAATTGAAAGGCGTCTGACTGCGGGAGAAGAATCTGAGTCGCCGCTGGCCAGCTGGCTTGGCTTCCACTTTTTTGCCGAATACCAACGAATCTGAGTCGAGCTCCATCGCGGAACCGTACGTCTCGGTAATGGCTTCGACCCCGCCCGCTCGATGGACGGCGGAATCGGTACGCGTGTTTCGTACCGCGTCGGCAATCATCGCAGTGTCGTTTTGCCACCTTTTCAGAGCCCGTTGCAGAACGGGGTCCTGGGTTAATTCCCGGGCCTGAGACTGGTTCGCGTGATTCGATTTGGTCACATCGAAATTCAAGTCACCGGCCGTCATCCATTCGGCCGAAAACGCAGACGCTGTTCGCGTGGACTGATCGAGTACAATCCCGACATCACCTTCCAGATAGATTCGAACCCGCTGTCGCGCGGACTGAGGCCCCAGTGACTGAATCCACACCGCACCTTGTGTGGCAGTCAGGCGGCTTGACCCTTGCGTGATCGCGACTTCACCGCGTAGCAAATGAATCCGCCCACCCTCCTGGGCCGGCTGCCAATCGCTGCCAAATTTCGCGGAGATGAAAATAGGCTGCTTTTCTGACGCTTTCGCTGCCGATACAGACTCTGGCGATTGTGCACGCGAAACCGGTTGAGCAGGCCCTTCGGCCCCTCCCCTCATCGGAGGACGTTGGACCGGGAATGGGCGCGCACCGGATCCGCGCACCGGATCCCCAGCTTCCAGCTGGGAAAAAACGGCGTTCCACAGACAGACCAGGACGGCCATCGCCGCCAGGAATCGTGGGAATCGCAAGTGAGCTTCAGCCCCTCTCCGGCGCTGCGAACAAGTCTCAATGCAAACTCCACCCGGCATCTCGTCCGACATCCATGTCGGAACACTCCTTGACGCAGGGAACGAGACAGCTTGCCGATGCTCCTTGAGCGGGCGCACCGGGGGCGTCGTCGTGGGCGGGATTATAGGCCGAATCGGCTTTGTCGAGCAATATCGATTCGTGCCGCTCGTTTTTCCACAAGCAACGATTTTTCAAGTGGTTACAATCGTTGTTACAAACCACCAGACAGTCCATATAGGCCCATTGACAGGCAGAGGTGAGCAGACCCATTTCTTGGAAGATTTTCAAATTCAATCCCATCGGAGATTCCTGCTGATTGAGTTGTTACCAGTAGCGCCGTTATTGGCTTGGCAACATTGGCTGCGGTGGAAAACTGACCCGGCCAATTTCAGACTGGTTTCCGGCAAACGGATATGAGATAACGTATCAAGAGATATGTCAGTTTTTCAGTTTATTCCGAGTCGCAAGACAACATCCTAACCTCTGCCTAGGAAATTGGTTACGCAATGGGATCCGGCAGTGCAATCCATTCACAGCAAAAAACCGTCCGATTGACGGATGAGTCGGCGCTGAGAATCTGGGCATTGCTTACAGTGACTTGTTTTTGTCTCAATCCTGTAAATCTTGCTCAGGCCGGTTGCGGCGACTACGTTGTCAGAAGTCCCCATTCCCGATCAATGCCGCAGAATAGGATGCATGAGGAGATTGCGAGCAACGACGAACTTGCGGTAACCAGGGCAAATGCGGCGAGCACAAAAACCAGGGGAAATACACAGCAGAGTTCAATACTTCAAGATGAGACGTCGCGGACTCCTGCTCGGGGTCGTGAGCGACCTTGCGCCGGTCCCGAGTGCCGACGACGGCAGCCAGTTGTTCCTGTGAGTACGACCGGGATCGAACCGGTAGCACGCCAATGGGCGATACTCGATTGCATGGCAACGCCAACAGTCCGTCGTGCGAATTGGATTCTCGCCGAATTTTTTCCGACCTCGGCCAGTGAGACGCAGGGTCGAATTGAACGACCCCCGCGTGTGACTGGATAAGCAACTCGCCTCATTCATTTTGTCTCAGTGGTCTCGAACTTTCGCGCCGCACTCGTCAATTCCTTCCGGCAACGAAAGTCCAAAGTCCAGTGGGCGAGTGCGATTTCATTTGTTCCTGGTAACAGCCATTCGCAGAAATGCAAAAACAAGCCCCGTGAACCGGGCGCCCGAACGGGAGCAGCGGATTCAGGCCAGTGCATAACCGCGTGGACCAGCCAGGTGGAGTTGGGTGAGGCAGCCAGGTCAGGCAAAAACCACTGGCACAATCAGCCGAAACGCGCCGGCGTCCGGTTCCGAACTCCTTGACTCTATGAGCACGTTCGCACTTCCGAAGGCTCTTCGCGCACTGATCATTTGGATCGATTTGCTTGCCCCCTGGCATGTCGATAAGCAGTATTTCATCAGGAGTCTGTTCCATGTCTGAAACCCCCGCGACTGACGCTCCCGCTCCGGTTCCGGCACAACGTCCCAAGTACGTTCCGGCCGTCGGCCCACGTCTGAAACGCTTGTTGATGGTCGTATTCGTGATGCTGGCCTTGCTGGGGGCAAATTCGGGCTACCTCGCGGCCATTACCGGATTGGAATGGATCACCGGCCAGACGTATCAGGACAGTTTTTATCTGTGGATGGTGCTGGCGCATGTGGCTTTGGGAATCTTGATCCTGGGCCCCTTTCTGGCGTTCGGATTCATCCACATGTTCACATCCTGGAATCGCAAGAACAAGCGGGCGATTCGAGTGGGCTATGCCTTGTTCGCGGCCTGCCTGGTGGTCCTCATTTCCGGATTGTTCCTGATTCGGATTGTCGGAGTCTTCGATCTGAAGCAGCCTGTGGCCCGTTCCACCATCTACTGGTTGCACGTGGCCGTTCCGTTGATGGCCGGTTGGCTCTATTGGCTGCATCGCCTGGTCGGACCGAAGATCAAATGGCGTGTCGGTGGAGCCTACCTCGGGTTAGTCGGCGCGTCATTGCTGATCATGATCGGCCTAAAAACTCAAGATCCACGGCAATGGAACGTCGCGGGGCCCAAAGACGGAGCCGATAAATACTTCTTCCCCTCCCTGGCTCGCACTTCAACGGGCAATTTCATTCCCGCCAAGACGCTGCAGATGGACGACTATTGCCAGAAATGCCACCAGGACGCACACGCCGATTGGAGTAAAAGCGCGCACCGTTTCAGTTCGTTCAACAACCCGGCCTATCTCGCGAGCGTGCGCGAAACGCGAAAAGCATCCATCGACCGGCTGGGAACGGTTCAAGCCTCGCGCTGGTGTGCAGGTTGTCACGATCCGGTCCCGTTTCTCAGTGGCGCGTTTGACGATCCGAAATTTGATGATGTTGAGCATGTGACGGCCCACGCGGGCATTACCTGCACTTCGTGCCACGCGATCACACATATCAACAGTGCGCGTGGCAACGGTGATTATACGATGGAGGAACCGCTCCATTACCCCTTCGCCTATAGTGAAAATGCGATACTACAATACATTAATAATCAATTGGTCAAAGCCAAGCCTGCTTTTCACAAAAAGACGTTCCTCAAGCCGTTGCATAAATCGACCGAGTTTTGCAGCACGTGCCATAAAGTGCACCTGCCACCCGAACTCAATAATTACAAGTGGCTGCGTGGCCAGAACCACTACGATGCCTTTCTGTTGAGCGGCGTTTCAGGACACGGCGCACGCAGCTTTTACTACCCGCCGAAGGCGCAGGAGAACTGCAACAGCTGCCATATGCCGGCCAAGGAATCGAACGATTTCGGGGCCAAAGCCTATCTTGCCGGATCGAATAAGCTCAATATTCATGATCACTTATTTCCGAGTGCGAACACGGGAATCGCTTACCTGAAAGAGAACGAAGACGTCATCCAGCGGCACCAGGAGTTTCTGCAGGGGATCATGCGTGTCGACGTATTCGGGCTGCGGGAGGGCGGGACGATTGACGGAAAACTGGTCGCCCCTTTGCGACCGCAGTTGCCGACACTCAAACCGGGCTCCAAATACCTATTGGAAACCGTCATTCGCACCACGAAAATGGGACACGTCTTCACGCAAGGCACGGCCGACTCCAATGAAATCTGGTTGGATGTCACGGTTAAAAGTGGCGATCGCATTATCGGCCGCAATGGCGCGATGGATGAAGACAGGGGCGTTGACCCTCGGTCTCATTTTGTCAATCTGTTCATGCTCGATCGCAAAGGGAACCGTATCGACCGGCGAAACCCGCAGGATATCTTTGTTCCGCTCTATAATAATCAGATTCCGCCCGGGGCAGCAGCCACTGTTCACTATCACCTGGAGCTTCCCGGCGACTTAAAAGAGGCCGTCACAATTGAGATCAAACTGCAGTATCGCAAGTTTGACAAGACGTATATGGATTTTGTCACGAAAAGCGCCAAACCCGGCGATCGTCCAATCCGTGATTACACCCCTGGCCAACCCTACAAGAACACCCTTCCGATTACGACGATGGCGGTTGACAGTGTGACTCTGCCGGTCGAGGGAATGGCCACGCAACCAGCGAATCCGGACGTCAAAACGCCAGCGTGGGAACGCTGGAACGATTATGGGATTGGAATGATTGCGAAAGCCAATCCACAGCATGCCAAGGCACAGCTGCGGCAGGCGAAGGAAGCCTTCGAACATGTTGAAGAATTGAAACGGTTCGACGGGCCGCTCAATCTGACCCGCGTCCATTTCATTGAAGGGACTTTGAACGATGCCGTGGCATCCATGGAGCGAGCGGCCAAACATACGGATCCGGCCCCCTATCCCTGGGTGATGGCCTGGATGAGCGGGCAGATCAACCGTCAGCAAGGGCATCTTGCCGAAGCAGAAAAGAATTTCCGCAGTGTGTTGGAGGATGATACCCCGGAACGGAGGTCTCGAGGATTTGATTTCAGCATGGACTACGAGGTCCGCAATTTACTGGGTCAAACTCTGTTTGAACGAGCCCAGCAGATCCGTGGGGCCGGCCGCGCTGATGAGAAAAAGGCGATGGTGCAGGATTCCATCGCTCAATTCCAAAAAACGCTGAAGCTCGATTCCGAGAACCTCACGGCACATTACAATCTCCACTTATTGTATGAATTGCTCGGTGACAAGGAGTTGGCGAAGTACCATGACGACTTGCATCGCAAGTATAAACCCGATGACAACGCGGGAGATAAGGCTCTGGCCGCCGCTCGAAAGCAATATCCGGCCGCCGATGCCGCGGCGGAAGCCCTTGTGATCTATCCACTGCACCATCAAAAGCCACCGCAACCACAGGCGGCGAATGGTGCAGATGAAAAGCGTTTAAATCCTTAACTACTAACAAAGAACTTGGCGAGCGGTGGGTGTAAGCCCACTGGTTCCTCAGTATTTTGTCTGCCTTTTAACTTGAGGACATGATGATTCGCCACGTGTGCTGTTGCCTGCTCTGGATCGTCGTACCGGCGATCTGCGTCGCGGAAGAACCGATTCTCGCACCAGGTGCCAAACCCGAAATGTTGCAGGAACAGGGAGCGGGTGAAGGCCCCGCCTGGCATCCGGAATTGGGGCTGTTGACTAGTGGCGAAGGAAACATCAATCGGCGTGATAAGTTGGGAAAATCAACTGTCTATCGAGCTCAGGCCGGGTCCAATGGGCTGCTGTTCGACCGCGAGGGCCGACTGGTAATTTGCGAATCGGCTCAGCGTCGAGTGACCCGGCTGGAGAAAGATGGAACTTTGAAAGTGCTGGCCGACCGGTACGAAGGGAAGCACTTCAATCAACCCAATGATCTGACCATGGATTCCAGAAATCGGATCTATTTCTCTGATCCGTGCTATGGGGACCGCAGTCAAATGGAGTTAGCCGATGGGGCTGGACGCAAGATTGAAGGAGTCTATCGCATCGACCCGGATGGCAAGGTGACGCGGGTCATCACACATGAAGTGGACCGGCCAAATGGTTTGGTCGTGACACCCGACGACCGGTATTTATTCGTCGCCGACAACAATAACGACACAGCCGGCGGAGCCCGCAAGCTCTGGCGGTTTGATCTCAAGGCGGACGGAAATGTCGATTTCGCATCGCAAAAGCTGATCCATGACTGGAAGACAACACGCGGGCCGGACGGCATGAAGCTGGACGCGCAAGGCCGGCTGTTCGTCGCCGCGGGCTTGAACCGGCCGAACCCTCCACACGAAACCGCGGACCCTGCCACCGCAGGAGTTTATGTCTTTTCTCCAGCAGGCAAACTGTTGCAATTCATTCCCATTCCACGTGACGAAACGACGAACTGCGCGTTTGGCGGAGACGACTTGAAGACTCTGTTTGTTACGGCCGGCGGGACATTATGGAGCGTTCGAGTGAACACACCGGGGAAGCCTGTGTTTCCGAAGTAGGACGTTCGCAGTAAATCCCCCAACAGGGCGAACCAGATGGTGTCCCGGTGCGTCCTTCTTTGCCTCGAGTTGCCCTCGTGCCTATACTTACCTCAGAACTTGTGCTCCGGCTTCTCCCTGAGGAATCTTTCACGCGATGACCAATGCTCCCTGTTCC